>QXXW01000001.1:0-3349 GCA_009887255.1 Candidatus Poseidoniales archaeon
AGGTGAACCTGATTCGGATCTCGATGGCGTCCCTGATGAAGAGGACGCCTTCCCTGTTGACCCATCTGAACAGGAGGATCGGGATGGAGACGGTGTTGGCGACAACGCAGATGCTTTTCCATTGGACGAATCCGAGCAAGCCGACACCGATGGAGATGGGGTGGGTGACAACAACGATGCTGACCCCTTCGACGCCAATGAAACCAGAACGAGGGACGACGTCGTGATGGATGAAGGAAGCATCTTCTTCGACCCACTCAGCGACCCCCTCCGGTTGACCCTGGCGGGCTGCGGCCTGCTGTTGCTGACGGCTTTGCTCGGTGCATTGCTCTTGAAACGCTCTCAAGACCCAGAGGCTGAACCTTCAGTGGAAAACAAAGGCAAAACGGTGTTTTCGTTGCCTGAGGAAGGCTCTGTAGGCGAAGGATACCACAAAAACATCCCTGAACTCAGCAGCTCAAGTGACGATACTTGACCACAAGGCATGCTGTGACGTTGAAGGTGGACGAACCTTTGGTGGTCGAGAGTTGCGATTCTTTCGTTGTCCTCATTCATGTTGTTGCCGTTGCCTGAGCGCTTCAACGGCCATGACGCTCACGGCCACTTGAAGGTTGTAGGAGGGGACAAAACCGTCCATCGGCAACTTCACCACCGCATCTGCGGCGCCGAGCACCTCTGGACTGACGCCGGCGCGCTCAGCTCCCACCACCAGCACAACATCACCTGTCAGGTCTTCGTCCCAAGGGCCGTTCTTGCCCACATCTTCCGCCACAACAAGCCGCACTGAGTGGTCTTGGCAAGCTTCGAGAACGGCTTGCGTGGTGGTGTAAATGACAGGAATGAACCGATCCGCTCGCATGCTGGCCCTGCGAATGGTGCGCCGTTCTTCGTGGGTTTTACTGACGTTCAGCAGCACCGCGCTGGCTCCTGAAACCTCAGCGGTTCGAATGGCAAAACCAAGGTTGGTCGAATACTCAACCCCATCAAAGAACCAGACGCATCCACCCGACGCCATGACCTCGTCCAGCGAGGCGTGTTGTGGGCGGCCAACAAGGGCCAACGCTGCCTGATGACCGTTCCCCGACATGCGCCACAGGTCGTTGGTGGACCCTTCGTCAAGAGGAACATCCAATGCTGCACATGCGTTTCGAATGTCGGTGGTGTCCATGTCTCGGTCGACCAGCACCCTGTCGATTGGATGGCCCTCAAGCAGGGCGCGCAACACAGCGTCTGCCCCGGTGATTTGCCCTGCCATGCTGGCGGGTGGAGCGCCACGCTCAAGAGGCTACCTCCCTTGGTCCTGACATGGGCAAGAAGCACAGTCCTCGTTTTCTCGCAACGGTTGAAACCGCCCGAGGCGTCGTTGCGGAGTGCGAAGCCCCCAACCTTCGCGCCATGCTGAACGACGGACAACCGCTCGTTGTTATCGATGTGCGTGAGCGGCACGAGTTTCAGGCAGGGCATCTCGACGGTGCGATCCACATTGGAAAAGGCGTGTTGGAACGGGACATTGAGGCGCACGACCTGGCCGACAACGCCCGCATCGTCCTGTATTGCGGCGGCGGATACCGAAGCGCCATCGCTGCACAATCCCTGCAAGCCATGGGTTGGACCAACGTGATGTCCCTCTGGGGAGGATGGCGCAGCATACAAGCGGAAGGCCTCCCGTTGAGGGTTCCTGAGGTTCCTTAAACCGCGTGGGCAGGCTCATAAAGGGGAGATTGGTCGGCGAGATGCTGAGAAGCAGAGGTGTAGACCATGGCACAAGGATTGTACCAACACGTTCGTGAAACCTGGAAGCGTCCAAAAGACGCACTGCCCCACATGTACCGACAGGCTCGCATGGCCCAATGGCGTCGCGAACCCGTCAACTGTCGCATCGAGCGCCCCACTCGCCTTGACGCCGCTCGGCGCATGGGCTACAAGGCCAAGCAAGGTGTCATCCTCATCCGAACACGTGTTCGACGTGGTGGATTGCGCAAGGGCAAGGTGCACATGAAGCGAAAGCCCTCCAAGGCCGGTGTCTCCAAGATCACCATGGCCAAGAACACGCAACGCATCGCTGAGGAGCGTGTTGCTCGCCACTTCCCCAACCTCGAAGTTCTGAACTCCTACTGGGTTGGCCAAGACGGCAAGCACAAGTACTTCGAAGTCATTCTTCTCGACACCCATCACCCAGCCATTGTCAACGACAAGCAACTCGGTGTGTTCTCACGAGCCAACGGCAAGACCGCCCACCGTGGCCGTGCTTACCGAGGCAAGACCTCAGCTGGCAAGCGTGGACGTGGATTGCACAAGAAGGGCAAGGGCGCTGAGAAGTTGCGACCTTCGCTCCGTGCCAACCTCAACCGTGGCAAGTGAGCCGCCTGGCCGGTATTGTCGAACCATCCGCTGGTTTATTGAGCGTCAGCCGCTGAGGTAAACCCATGGTCCATGGCACCGAGGTCATGTCAACGTGGGTTGGCCTTGAGGTCTACCTGCCATCTGGCCGCAAACTTGGCGTGGTCCACGACGCTGTCATCGACGCAGAAGGCATGCAGTGCACGCATTTGTTCGTGAAGGACACCCCCGAAGATCTGGTTGAAGGCAGCATCCACCTCGCGGTTCCTTGGCGATGGGTTCGAGCGATCGATGAAATTGTCCTGCTTCGATGGTTCCCGCCCACCCCCATCCCGCTCCAATCTTGAGGTTGCATCATGACCGTCGACGTGCACGTGCTTGGGACCGCATCGGCCCGCCCGACGTCGCAACGCAGCGTCAGCGGCACCGTGGTTTCATGCGACGACGGCCTGGTGGTCATCGACGCCGGAGAAGGCTTTCAAACTCGTTTTGAGCATCAGCGAAAACGATTGAAAACCAACGGAATGAAACGCCGTCTTCGCCCCAACCGCATCGGAGCGCTGGTGTTCACACACGGTCACCTCGACCACACGTGGGGGGCGTTGCCATGGCTGCAAACCATGAGTCTTGACCGACGAGAACCGGGGATGCTGATGCTCGCCCCGACCTCTCCAACGGTCCTTGATGCGTTGTTGGCCGGAACCAGCATCCCAGAAGGCACACCGCCCGCCGACCTCGCTGTTCAATGGAAGGCGTGGTCCGAAGTCGGTGGCTTTGCTGGATGTTCATACCCTCTGCGATGGGTGCTCGGGGACGTGGTCAACGACCGCTGGGCAGAAGTGGAGTTGGACACCATGCGCGCCACGCTGTTGGACGCCATGCCTCAACCAGAGGGATGGCGAAGGGCCCGCCTCGTTCCCATCTTGACCACCCACAGCGTTCCTTCGTGCGGGTGGATGGTGGAGCAAACCGGCTCACCTGGGCCGTTTGACCGAGAACGGGCTCAAGA
>QXXW01000001.1:3359-3720 GCA_009887255.1 Candidatus Poseidoniales archaeon
GCATTGGCTCGTGGCGAGGATCTCGAACACCTCGGCTCAACGTTGGAGGCAGCGTCCTTCCGAGGTCCGCCAACCCCGGGTGTCAAGGTGGTGGTATCGGGGGACACGGCAGAACGAGCATCTGGATTCACAGCCGGACTCTCCCCGGATCTTCTGGTCCACGAATCGACCTTTCTTGAAGCGCAAACCGACAAGGCAGCCGAGCATTTGCACACCACCGCAAGCGGAGCCGCCCGAACCGCTCAAGCTTGCAACGCAGCCGTGTTGGCACTCACACACTACAGCAGCCGAATCAAATCGGTCCAGGAGCCATTGGCGGAAGCCAGAACGGAATTGCTTCAATTGGACACCGACCTGCCCG
>QXXW01000010.1:0-4054 GCA_009887255.1 Candidatus Poseidoniales archaeon
CACGGCAGATTGTGGTTCTGCCAGCCCGGGTTCAATTCCCGGCCACGGCCCCATTCACAACTCGTCGCTTGAGATGTGGTGTCCCATTCGTTCACCTTTTGTCGTGAGGTAATCTCGATTGTTGTCGTTGACCCCCACGATCAGCGGCGTCCGGTTGATGACGTTGATGCCTTGGAGTTGAAGCTGAGTCACCTTCTCAGGATTGTTCGTCAACAAGGTCACGTCCTTTATGCCCAGTTGATTCAGCATGGTCGCAGCAATGGTGTAGTTGCGACCATCAGCGGGCAGTCCCAACATCAGGTTGGCATCCAGCGTGTCGGCTCCTTCATCTTGGAGGTGGTAGGCCTGGATTTTAGCGTGAAGGCCTATGCCTCTGCCTTCTTGTCGGAGGTACAACAGTGCGCCCCATCCACGTTCAACGATGGCCTTCAATGCTGCATGAAGTTGAGGGCCGCAGTCGCATCGCGTGCTTTCAAAAACATCTCCTGTCAAGCACTCTGAGTGGACCCTGATGAGAACAGGGTCTGGACCCTTCATGTCACCCAGTGTCAGGGCCACATGGTCCATTCCGGTTGAATCTTCATGGAACACTTCGATGTTAAAATCAGCGTGTGTTGTCGGTAAAAACGCAGTACTTGGTACGTTTGTTCTTCGTTCAATGCTCATGGGTTCACCTCGATAAGGAACCTAAATTCTCCGTGTTGCTCTTGCATCTCCAAGAGGTGGTGTTGGGTGCGTCCAAGGACCATAGGCATGTCAAAACGTGTTTCAGGATCGTCCGCTAGCACTTCAAGCACATCCCCTTTGTTCAGTCCCAGCAATGCTTCTTTGGTCTTCCTGACCGGAACCGGGCAGTGGAATCCAAGGACGTTTAATCGATGCGTAGGAGCGGGCTTGGTCGCGCCCTCCATGACGGTGGGTCGTTGGGGACTCTTTTCAACACATCCGTCGTCTTCCTCACCTTTCGGTCGCAACATCTTTTCAAGGCGGGCTTCCTTCTTGGGCCATGGCCACCACCAACACAACCCGTCCTGAGGAGGACTTGTCGTGGAAAGAGGTCGGTGAGCTTGGTCTACGGTATGCTCGAATCCCCCTTGCCTTGCTGGTGGTTGAAGCACTGTACTGGTTCATCACGATGCCATCGGACACCTTGGCACCGATTCAAGTCACTGAAGCCTACATTTGGCACGCAGCAACAAACGCTCTGTTCGGTGAAGGCTCGGCGACATTAACCACACACAACGGATGGATGACCCGCCTTGATCTGCTTCATCCAACGTTTCCCGGTCCGTTCAACAGCGTCGGGTTGTACGTGTCTGACGAGTGTGCTGGTGTTCACGAAATGTTGTTCCTTTCCACGTTGATCGTCATGACAGATGGCGTGCCGCAAAAGAAGAAAATCAAGACCTTGGCGGTGATGTGTGGGCTGGTCTATATGTTGAACATCGCTCGGCTGCTGGTGTTCTATCCAATTGCTGTTGAGGGGTGCACCGCCCTTCCCAATCAACAAGCCTGTCTCCAGGACATGTGGCGTTGGCACCAAACCGTTTACGAATGGGGTTTTCTTGTGGTGTTGGTCGGCATGTGGTTGATGTGGTTCATGGCCTTCGGAGGTCCATCTCGGACGTTGGCCGTCACCCAACAGACCAACGAACCGTGGAGGATCCGGCCTCGATGGAAATGGAAAAACCATCATTTCGCACTGGTCGGGGCAGCGCTCCTGTTGTTCGTTTTGGCCTTTGGAAACATCACCACCAACGAGGAGGCGCAAGACGCTCGTGAGACGATCGAAGCGTGTGAATTTGCAAACCTTTTGTCTTCGGAATGTGGGTCAGCTCAACACCGTTGGGACGATGCCATCGGATACGCTTGGTCGCTTTCTGCCCTGGGATTGTTGACGATGGCCGGCACGGTGTTTGTGGTTGAGCGACCCCTTGCTGATGGTTCATGGCCATCAGCACCAAAGAAACCCGAGTTCCAAGAAGAACCCAAGCAGAAAGGTCACCACGTCAAACGAAGCGGTTCATGGAAACGTGGGTCTCGAGAAGAGGAATGATCATTCAACGATGACCGGTTCAAGGGCGTGCCCGTCGTAATCATGTTGAGAGAGGGCTTTCATGGCGGTCCCGATTTTACTCTTGTGAACACTCATCAAGGTGGCGTTGTTTTCAAATCGGATTTCACCAATGTCCATGTCGTTGCATCGCATTTGGCCCTGCATCCACTTTGAGAGTTGAAGGCTCGATCCTGCATCATCTGCACCAATGTTGAGTCTGACCGTGACATAGCCGAACACGTCAGCCGATTCACTGAAATCGTCTTGCCGTCGAACGGGGTCACGACTGACGCCATTGGGCAGATCGGGAGCTTCGCTCGAGGCAATGTCAAGTCCATAGGTGGCCATGATGCGGGAAAGTTGTGGAGCATCGTCTCGAGACACCAAACTCCAGGCAGCCCCGTGGCGGCCGATTCGACCGGTGCGGCCGATTCGATGGATGAACGAATCCATGTCGTCGGGAACGTCGTAGTTCACCACAAGGGTCACGGTGTCCACGTCGATACCCCGGGCGGCAACATCCGTGGCCACGATGGTCTTCACTTCCCCGTTTCTAAAGGAGGAGAGAATTCGTTCACGTTGGTTTTGGTTGAGGTCACCGTGAAGTCCAGCAACATCGAACTTGTGTTTGTTGAGGCGCTCAACAGCGAGGTCGACCATGCGCTTGGTGTTGCAGAACACGATGGTTTGATCCGTGTCGCTCATGCGGATGAGCAACCGTCCAAGAACCCACAGTTTGTTGGCTCGACCCACCCGAACGGCATGGAGGTCAATGGGCGGGATGTCGAGCTTTTCTGCATTGGTCAACACGAACTCTGGATCGTTCATGAATTCATGCGCTGCATCGATGATCTCCTGAGGGAAGGTGGCTGAGAACAGCAAGGTTTGCTCACGTTGTGTCAGTCGCTCCGTGATCCACATGATGTCCGGGAAGAACCCCATGTCAAGCATGCGGTCGGCTTCATCAAGGCAGAACAAGCCGGGGGTGCTCAAGTCGATGTGGTTGCGTTCGGTCATGTCCATGACTCGGCCGGGCGTTCCAACAATGATGTCAACACCTTCTGCCAACGATTTGGCTTGCTTTTCGATGTCGGTTCCACCGTATACGGTTTGGATGCTAAGGCCAGTTTCACCTTTGAGCATCACCATTTCTTGAGCGACCTGGTTGGCCAATTCACGGGTCGGGGCCAAAACAAGCGCTTGGAGCGTACCCGTTGGTTGACAGCGCTCGAGGATTGGAAGGCCAAAGGCAGCGGTTTTTCCAGACCCTGTGCGTGCTTGACCGATGACGTCTCGGCCTTGCCGAGCCAAGGGAACGGTGTCCTTCTGAACTTGAGTTGCAAATTCCCAACCAATTGAGTCCAAACTGCTCTGGAGATGGTCGGGTAGGTTCCATTCAGTGAATCGTGTGGTTGTGAACATGTGGTCTCACCTCTCGTCTCGTAGGTTCTCAACGGCCGCCGAGACGCAGGCGACCTCCACAGCAGCGCTCAGAAGTTTTCTTTCTCGGCGATTTCCTTTTGGAGCTCGCCCATCCAGTACTTTCGTGCGTTCTCTCGGTTGAGAGGACGTCGCTTTTGTCGAACGTGTTCCAAGATGTATTGTCGGAATTTGAGCGACTTGGATCGGTTTACACCCTTGGGCGTAATGCCGTCCCACAAACGGTCGAATTGTTCTGCTCTGTCGTTGAATGGCCTGTCGTTGTCCATACAATACACCTCTTCAGCGCTCTGCCGACCGTCCACCTGTTCTTAATGCTGTTGCACGGCTTTATCGCAGCTCACCGTTCATCGTCATCGAGGTCTGGCTCATCGTCGTCATGGTAACCCATGATTTCATCCTGAGACGGGCGTGCGGTTTGACTTGAGGCTGCAAAACGCAACGTTGGCTCAACCGGTTCCCCGAGCGGTTCGGAAAACTGCCGAGGAGAATTTCCGGGTTCTGCGTCTCCACCCGAACCACCCTCGGCTGAAGGTGTGGTGGGCTGATCGTTGAGAA
>QXXW01000100.1:0-4148 GCA_009887255.1 Candidatus Poseidoniales archaeon
GGAGGATTCTGGTTCCTCCGACCTCGGTTCAAATCCGAGAGGGACTACCACCGCTCCTCAAGTTGTCATCCGGACGCGTAATTTTTAGGGGACCCTAAACTTATATGCGTCCGGCTTTTCGGGCACCCTAAACCAGTACGTGAATTGCCATGCGATACCACCGAATGAAGCTAAAAACCTACCTTTTGACCCTGCTGTTCATGATGAACGCCACACTTGTGGGTTGCCTGGGTCAAGACAATGAAGATGAAGAAACGATACGAATTGCGTTTTCAGTTCGCGACGATTACACCTCATTCGAAGAGAATCCGCAAAAATTAGCCGACCACCTCAGCGCTGAGTTGGGAGCCAACGTTGAAATTTATTCCATCACTTCTGATGCTCTCGCTCTTCAAGCGCTCCGGTTTGGCAGCGCCGACATGGCCTTCATGGACGGTGGCGCTGGATGGATGGGGTGGCAACAATATGGATTGGAAGCCATGGCAGCCGATCAAAAATCCGACGGTCGTACATATTACAACGCCCATGCTTATGTCTTGAACGACAGTGCTGCAGCTCAAGCCTTGAACGATGATGACAACACCACCGACCCGTTTGCAGAACTGACTGGCGTCGCCTCATGTCATACGGGCTGGTTAAAATCAGCGGGCATGTTGATTCCCATGGGTTTCTTTATCGGACAGGGTTATGCCGAAGTTGTCGGTGATGCCGAAGACATTGAATCCCTGCGAAACACCATCTACAATCACTTTGGAGACGATGCATCGATTCCAGAATCTGGAACGCTGTACTACGGCTATGGCGGGGCGTTGCGCTGCCTCTCAGAGGAGGCTGGGGGCGTAGCCTTTGCCAAGGATTCGTCACTTAACAGTTATTGCGGGGGTGAAATCGCCAGTGAAAACGAGGATTGGTGTCTCGACATGAATCGGTATGTTAAGTTGCCAACGTTTGGTCAAGCACCCTCCCATCCACTGATGTACCAGCCAGATACCATTGATGCCGACACAAAAAACGCCGTTGTCGCTGCACTGGTGGCGCTCAACGACACTGAAGAGGGCCGCTCCATACTGGAAAACATCCTCAACACCCCCGGCATTGTCGCAACCACGACAGAAGCCCATCTGGGCAGTTACGGCTCCCTCATCTCAGAAGTACCTGGGATGTCGACCTATCTCGATGAACGATACGGTGAGGACGGGTCTTGAGATGAGTGAACCCTTGGTCCACCTCCATGATGTTGCGGTTGGATACGATCAGCCCCTGATCGAAGAGGTTGATGTCGAAATCCAGGCGGGCGATGTGATCGCTGTCCTCGGTCCATCCGGCATTGGCAAGACCACGCTTTTACGAACGATTGCTGGTTTGGTGAAACCTTTGTCCGGTCATGTGGAACTCGGCGTTGCCCCCCGTGGTGGGGTGGGCTACATTCCACAACGCTTGGGACTCGTCAGCAACCTCAGCGTTCGCTCCAACGTCGAAATGGGTGTCCGGGTGAGTTTGTCAAAATGGTACCCGCCGTTCCTGGCAGTGCCAAAGGGTCACCAAGGGTACGCTCAGCAAGCCATGGAGGATCTGGGTATCGCTCATCTGGCTGATCATCCAGTACGCATCCTCTCCGGAGGGCAACAACGCCGTGTGGCAACAGCCAAAACCGTCGCTCAACGCCCAAAACTTGTGTTGGCGGATGAGTTTCTCGGTGAGTTGGATGATGACAACGTCGATGTCGTGATGCGAACGGTTCGCCATGCCATTGAAAGCCAAAATTCAGCGATGGTCATGGTTGAACATCACGAAGAATTGGCCACTCAAGTCGCCAACAGGATTTGGCGAATCAAGGACCATCGACTGGTGGAGGAGTTGACCCGATGAATCGCAGAACGGTGATCGTTGGTTTAGGTTTGGCCGCCCTTACGGTGCATTTGTTTTTTGACCTCGTTGGGGATTGGGGGCGCGTTTCAGGAGGCGTCTCCAACCTTGGTGTGTTTGTGAGGGAAAGTTTGTGGCCACCCAATTGGAGTGTTCTCAAGGCACAATCCTATCCTGTTTGCGAGGCTCGGTTTGAATTCACCTGTTCCGTGGCTTGGCTGGGTGTCATTGAGACCTTGAAAATCGCTTTTGTGGCCACCATGCTGGGTTTCGTTGTGGCGCTTCCAATTTCAGTGATGGCAGCAGGCAACCTCTCTCCAACTTACCTTGCCGTACCTTCCCGTATCCTTCTTGCGGGTATGCGAAGTCTGCCTTCGATCATATGGGCCGTGTTGTTTGTCATCATCTTCAGCATTGGTACCTTGGCGGGAATTTTTGCGATGACCTTCTACACGGTGGGTTATCTTGGAAAGTTGCAGTTTGAATCAATGGAAGGGGTCAAAAACGCACCATTGGAATCGGCCAAAGCCATGGGGATGTCTCGAATGGAGACGGCTTGGTTGGTCGCCATTCCTGAATCTGCCAATCAACTGCTCAGCCACGTTCTGTTCATGTTTGAATACAACGTTCGCCACGGCACGGTCATCGGGCTCGTGGGTGCCGGAGGGGTTGGATTGTACATCAACACCTACCTCAAACTCGGTCAGTACGACAAGGTGGTGGCGTTGCTCATCGTTGTGTTTTTGGTGGTGCTCGTGATTGATTTCATTTCAATGGCCCTCCGTTCAGCGGTGAACGAAGAAGGCGATGTTGAACGTCCAACATGGTCATCCATTTTCCTTCCAGCTTCGATCTCTTCCGTGCAGCACCCGACCCCAATGGGAACTGCCCAAGAATTGCCTGAAAGCGAGTGAACCAAGAGACTGGGCAAGCGCCAAGCCGCTGTGTTTAGGTTGGTGATGTTGTTGTTCAATCTGCAGCGATGTGAACAGCACCTTCGTTGTAAAAGATTTGAATCCTGTCTGGGACCTTTTTCGTAAGAGCGGCCACGGCTTCGTAAACTTCGTCTTGCTTAACCTTGAAGGCCTTTGCAGCGGCTTTTGTGGACCAAGGTTCGATGTGAAAGTCGCTTTTGACCAACCACTTCAGGAGTTTGGTTTCAAACTCGGTCAACTCATCGGCCATGCCTTAAGCAGGGCCCCTCACCTCTAAAGAGCACCGATTGGAATCAGCCCAAGGCGACCATTCTACGACAGCATTCTTCTGCTGTAATGTCACCTTCAAGGAGCGTATTCAAGGCTTTGACGAAGGGTATGTTGAGGTCGTCGTCGATGGCTCGGTCACTGAACATCTGAGTGGCACGAACCCCTTCGGCCACCATGTGCATTTCCTCCAAGGCCTGTTCAAGACTCAGCCCCGTTCCCAATTTTTCTCCCATCGAACGGTTTCGACCGTGAGGGGAAGTTGCGGTGACGTACATGTCGCCCAGCCCAGCCGGGCCGAAGGCCACCTCAGCACGAGCGCCAAGTTCGGGCAGCAGCAAGCACCCTTCTTTGAAGCCGGCCATGAAGATGGCCGCCTTGAGGTTGTCACCCCCCATGTCACCGACCTGCTTGAGTCCATCGACCAAACCGCAGGCAAGGGCGACGACGTTCTTGAACGCACCCCACAACTCTGCACCTACAGGATCGCTGGCCGGATGAAGGATGAAGGTTGGGGTTGACAAGGTCTGAGCGAGGCGTTGAGCTACGCTGTCGTCTTCGCTTGCCACCAACGCTGTGGTCATGACGCCGCCCGCTGCCTCAGGGGCGATGGTGGGTCCGGTAAGAACAGCGAGTGGATTGGCCATTCCTTGTTCTTGCAACATGGCGTGAATGGCTTCTGAAATCAATTGATTTCCCGGTGCAAGACCCTTGGCGAGGTCCAACAACACGTGGCCGGGATGAAGATGCGGGAGCACGTCCTTGACCACTCCAAGAATCACGGACGATGGAACGGCAAGAACGATAATTTCGGACTCTTCGATCGCTTCCTCAATTCGCATGGTGACATCCAACCCTTCGACCGAATGGTTTGGAAGGTATTTTCGATTGACGCCGTCCATGGTGATGGACTCGTAAACCTCCTGCTCGATGGTCCATCCTTTGACTTTGTGACCTTCCAAAAGCCACAAACGGGCGATGGCTGTTCCCCAGTTCCCCAAACCCAGCACGGAGATGTTTGCCATGGCAATCGCTTTCCCCCCTTGCTGTTTGCTTATACCCTTTCCCGCGGACGGGACT
>QXXW01000101.1:0-5832 GCA_009887255.1 Candidatus Poseidoniales archaeon
CAACACCGGGGTTGGGGCCAGTAAAGATTTTTTTGAGTTCCGACCACTTCCGTTCGACTGCAATGTTGTCCAAGGAAGATCGGAGCAAGACCAGCGCATGATGGAGTTCGTTGTCAATATCCCATGTGGTTGGGTTGTCAACCCCCCAGAACCGATAGGCCCTCAAAATTCGAAGGGCGTCTTCACGGCACCGCTCGTTGGGGCGACCAACCGCTCGAATCGTTCGTTGTTCAAGGTCCTTCACGCCTTGATGAGGGTCGTAGAGGACACGTAAATTCAGGTCCACTGCCATGCTGTTCATGGTGAAGTCTCTTCGTTTGAGGTCTTCTTTGAGAGAGAGGCCCCATTCAACTTGCGAGGGTCGACGTCCGTCGGTGTAGAGCGATTCTGTTCTCAACGTCGTGACTTCGTAGACGGCGCTGGCTCCCTTGATGGAAACGGTTCCAAACGCCACGCCCGTCGGAATTGCTCTCTTGCCAAAAATGCTCAACGTCGTCTCTGGTGGACATGAGGTGCAGAGGTCCACATCATCACCGGAAATCCCCAACCATGCGTCTCTGACACATCCGCCGACCAACCACGCTCCGTGGCCGTGTTCGGCTAACGTGTTGATGATCTCAGCAACCTCGTCGGGGAGTTGATCAAGCCATTCACCCATGCTTGCTGGCAAGTCGCAGCCTTCTGTATCGGCTTGGACGGTGAAGGAGTGCTCGGTGATGTCGTAACCCTCCAACTTGTTCCATGCTGGAAGGCGTCAATGAAAAAGGATTATCACGGCTGGGCAGGCCCGACAGGCAATGGTGTGGAGTGAAGAGGATGTCGAACTCGTTCCCGTGGCCTGGCTCAAGGCCCACGAGGAAATCAAACCAAGAAACAAGGAAAAACTCCTTGAGATGACCAAGCGGTGGGGTGGATTCACCAAACCTCTTGTCGTTGACCAGCGAACAGGTGTCATCCTCGACGGTCACCACCGATATCATGTCAGCATGAATCTAAACCTTGCTCGAGTCCCCGCCATCTGTGTTGATTACGTTGCCGACGACCGCGTCACGGTCACCGTTTGGCCGGCATGCGGACGGACCGATTTGACCAAAGAAGAGGTCATCTCGATGGGGTTGTCCAACGATGTGTTCCCGCCAAAAACGAGTCGGCATTCCATGGCCGACGATTTGCCACCGATTCACGTGTCGTTGGAACGGTTGGCGTTGCTTCAAGACGAGTGCCCTTGACGCGTTTGAAGCCACATTCGCCATTTCTCGTTTCCGTTTCCGTCCAACTTGACCCCGTGGCCCGGTGGGTTGCTGGGGGAGACATTGACCGTTGTCAGGACGCCTTCATGGACCACATCCAGGGAGGTTGGTTGACCTGCTCTTCCAAGAACCAATTTTGAAAGGTGTGCGGATGATTTGACACGTAATCCATTCACTGCTAGAATTTCATCACCGACTTGTGTGAGGTTTCTGAGGGGGGACCCCTGGTGAAAGGTGGTGATTCGGATGCGATGTCCGTCGTCTTTGAGGCCCACGCCTAACCAAGCGTCAAGGTCTTTGATGGGTCGCTCGGGACCCAGTTTGAGTCTAAAATACGACATCGCTTTTTCAACGGGTGGGGCGGTGCGGTGTTTGACCAATCGATCCAAGAAAGGGCCCATTGACTGACCTCCCGGTGCTCCCTGGAGGGTTTTGCGAATGTCTTGGTATTCCACGCCAAGACCCAAAGGTTCAGTGGCACCCATGGCGTAATTTGCGCACACTTCAGCCATCAAGTCGCATGCACCGTAGGTGTTTTTGTTGCGGCGACGCAATTCAACGTCCAAGCACATCATGGCCAACTCACCCTCAAGGTAGTATGAGATTTGGCTCTCTCTCGTATAGGGACCTCCTCTATAGAGGTGTATCCACGCATCGTGACTTGATTCGGCAAGGGATTCTCGGTGGCACCCGTTGCAACGCTTGTGGCGATTCATTTTCCTCATGAAATCCAATCGCCAGTCTTCTTCAGACCATGCTCCAGAACGAACGCACATCATGTCGCCCAACCAAGATGTGCCTCCTTCGAACCACCACAAGAGGTCCGTGTGCCCTTCGGATTGAAGGTCATAGTCGAGGAACGAGGTTGGCTTGAGTCGTTTGACGTTCCACTGGTGAAGATATTCATGGGAGAACAGGCTGACGAGGTCCCTGTATTCTTCCTCGTGACCAGGGAACAAGCATGACCGAGGCATCATGGAGGTTTGAGAGTTCATGTGTTCAAGGCCGCCTCGCCCCGTGTCCGTCAGTTGGAGCACAACCGTGTATTCTCCCCAAGAAGGGACACCGAAGAGAGCGTGGTGCTCTTTGATGATCTTCTCCATGTCATCTTGGAACACAGCCAACCGCTCTGGATTTGGTTCGTGTCCACCGCTGTCCCAGATCTTGAGGTGGTGCGGTCGACCGTCCACTACCCGTGTGATTGCGGGGTTGGGATTGACTTCCATGATGCTGTCAAGAAGGGCGTCTCGGTTGGGCGCGCTAAAGGCCCAACGACGCTCCCCATTGCGCTGTTTGCCCTTCTCGAGGGTGGTCAATTGAGTGGCAGCGTGCCAGGATTCAGGTGCGGTCAATTCCACACGGTGCTCTTGATGGCAACGGTCCGGATCAATGCCCTTGGTGGGCCAAAACCACGTGTACGGTGGCATCATGTGAAGGTGAGTCGAGTCAAAGTGATTGGAACGAACGGACAATTCACGAGCGAAGAGGTCGTATGTTATTCGTACCTTTGAGGTTGATTTCTTGAGGTGAACCACCATTCCGTCCACATTCATCCGTTTCCAATTCAACGCATCGCCGTCCTCATCCTCTGCGGTGAAGTTGAACATGTGTTGAATGGGCTCTCGCAAAAAGTACGATCCTGGGACCCAGCGAGGAAACTTGAGGTGAAGGCTACGAGAGGTGAACGGTCCATCCAATTCTAGGCCGATTTCCAGACGATGTTCTTCAGGGTTCATGGCGTTGATGCTGAACGTCATTCCCGAACTTGTGGAGGTCATGCGTCAAGTTCCGTTGCGGCGGTTGATAGGTTCTCGCATGCCACCCGAAGCAGAGGGTTGAGGTCACTGTTGAGCATGATTTCCACCCGCTGTTTAACGCTGGGTTCATTGGCTCGACCAATCAATCGTTCGAGCAGGATGGAGCGGTCAATCAGGCTGAGAGATTCATCGTCAACCAAATCCCAACGCAGAGTGTCTTCATGCTGGCCTTGGTGGAGGACCCACTTGGCCAACACATCGTGGCCACCTGCACGTTTGAAATTCTCCACATGGAGGTCCTCGGAGGACGACACGTTTGAACGCAAAAGGGAAGCAAGGGCCTTTCGGTCCGTGCCGTTGAGTCTTGAAAGCACATCGGGAAGGGCGTCGCTCCAGTGCTGAGTGACCCACCAAACCAATTCCGGCGTTGGGCTTGTTTGGTTCAAATACGGCAGAACAACATCCGATTCCACGGCATGCCCGTCTCGCAGAAGTCCCTGCAGTGCGAGGCGCTGAACATCATGGTCCGCATCGTTCAAACCTTGTTCCAACATGTCAAATGGCAAGCCTGGTCGAGCGAAGACAGCGCGACGAACGATGGGGTTGCTGTGGGTACCTAAGGCTCTCCTGTCCTCGTCTGAGCCCCAACGCAGAACCACCAAAGCTGCTTGGTGATGCACAAGAGTGTCGTTGTTGAGCAACACGCCCTGAGCGGCTTCCACAGCGTCCTCGCCGAACTCCGCCAACAGGTTCACGCCGGCTTGTCGAACATGGAGTTCAGGATGTTTCAACAACACATCAACGCTTTCGACACCGATCATTGGGGCCCATTTGCGGTGAGCGTCGATGGCTTTGGTCACGAACCAAGGATCGTCATCGTTGAGCAAGGTGACGAACCCTTCGAGCGCTTCGGGTCGGTCGTGTTCATAGAGGTCACGCACCGCTCGTCGGCGCGTTCGAATGTCCCGATGAGTGAGGCGGTTCATGGCTCGTCCCAAATCGGTGGGCATGGTTGGATGAAAGCGCCGTCCCTCATAGGTCTGTTGAATCTTATCGCAACTCCCACCAAACAAGGGCCATGGCCACGGGTACCAGCATCAACAACCTCCGATGCATATGCTGAGTGGCCCTGAGATGCTCAACATAGCTGGCATCACCTCTACGCTCGAGGTGAGGCCGCGCCGGCGATGCTGGGGCACATTGGCCTCAATGTAGGCCATCATCTTTGCTCGGAGTTCGGGTTCTCTGCTGTTTTGCTGTCCACGTCCAACCACCAGCCGAACCGGATGGTGCTGACACTTCTGGAGAGAGGCTATGGCGATTGACAACGGGTCGATGGCGTCGTGCAGGTCGACACGAACGGCACGTCCGTCACTGCGCACATGACTCAACACCCTCCATCGTCCAACGCCCTCATTGTAGGGTTCCAAGGAACGTTGGAGTTCGGGCAGCGGATCCACGGTAAAGGCAACAGGCACCGTCCGCCAACCGAGCAGCGGGCCGAGGAACACAGCGGTCACAAAGGGTGTGATGCAAAGAAACTGAGCGGTCATCAGCAATTCATCGGGCTGGGTGAGTGAGGACACGACGGCCAACGAAAACCCGAGGAACACCCCCACGAAGAACCCAGCTTGGACGCCGGTGACCAAGCCAATGCGCTTCATCTCTTCATCGGTCACGGACGATGGGTGGCTGATGGCGGATTCAATCCTTCCGATGTTCGCAAGGTCTTTACGGCGGCCTCGTGGACTCGAACCATGGAACGGAACGGGTTGGAGAACCGATTCCGTGAACGCCGCATCGGCGGTTGGGTGCTCGGGGTTTCGGGTTTCTTTTTCATCTCCTTTTTCTTAGCGCCATGGACGGTTGATGCAGGCACCATTGTTGATTTGGAAGGGCGGGCCAACGCGTTTGATTTTGCTACCAGTGACGGATGGGGGTCAGCAGGGAACACGAATTTTGTTCAGGTTGATGCCAACGGCACCGTTCATCAACACGACCGATTGGTTTGGACCTCATTGAACCCTTATGCTGCGCTTATCTACGGATTTGGTGACCTCAATTGCCATCAAAAACACGAACGCTCCTTGGAAGTGAATGCGAATCAAATGCCGGTTTGCACCCGCGACGTTGGCATTTTCTTCGGGCTGGTCCTCGGTGGGATGGCCTTCAATCGCAGAGGGTGGAACCGCTGGACGGTTCGTGACACTTGCCTTTCGTTGCTGCCTGAAGCCTGGCTCCAGCCTGTCTATCAAAAGAATTGGCGCACAATGGCGTGGTTAGGCGTTGGCCTTCTGCTCTGTTTGCCCCTCATTGCTGACGGGTTCCTGCAATTGCTCACATCGTACGAATCCACAAACACCAAGCGGATCTTAACAGGCGTACCCTTTGGGTTCGGGCTGGGCGTGTTGATGTGTTCCATGTTCGCAGCGCGCGCCGACGCCTTCAGCTCAGCAGGTCAGGTGATTTTGCCAGGGAGTTCGCGTTTTGTGCTCTCCTCAACCGAAACAGCGCCTCAGGAATCGGAATGATTCGGCGGCGGAAGAGACCACCACACCACCAACTCCTCGGGTGTCGACGGAATGGGGCATCCTTCGTGCCCGCTGGTAAGAATTTCGAGCCGATGATTGACATCATGAACGGCTTTCGTCAAGGTCGGTGACAGCGTTTTCCCTTCCTCTACGCGAAGGACATCCCCCATGGCTTGTTTCCATGGCGTCCTAGGGTTCGCTCGTCGCCATGAAGCAAGCGTGCTGCGAAGCGGCCACATCGCAAGTGTCAACCGTGCGAAACCAAACCGCTCGTCTCGAAGATTGAACCATTGA
>QXXW01000102.1:0-1619 GCA_009887255.1 Candidatus Poseidoniales archaeon
CTGAAATTACCCTTGGCTCAAACTTTTTTTGAGGAACAGGCAAGATGGGGTTCTTCTAAATCTCCAAAATTAGTTTTCGTTAATCTGGAAGACAGCACTCGAATACCCTAGTTCCTCATCTCATTTGCCGATACCCATTTTGTTGAATGCATCAACCAATCAATTCGGATGCGTTGGATGGGGGTATCCAAAACCCCATCCAACAGGAAGCAGTCGTTGGAAGGGCTTGCAGTGGGTCTGTTTGTTCGCTACCCAACCTTAAGATTCTAACCTAAGGGTGTCGGAAGGGGCTATCCGAATACCCATCCAACAGGAACATGTTGTGGCAATCATGAACGTCTTGGCTCTTCCTACGAACGGATTTGTTTCAATTCGCTGAACACCTTCATGTTCAGCAGGATTTCACCGAAATCCCTGGCGTAGGCACACAGGCGACGTATTGACTCTGAGAGCCTCAGGTCAAACGCCATCCATTCGTTGGCGCGGTGATGTTGGAGCATGTCGTGTTCGTGATCGCTTAACTTCCTCTGGGCTTCTTTCAAATCGCCACGAGCTCGTTCGATGCGTGTTGAATCCCTGGTTCGAATGTTGATCATCAGTTCCTTGAGGCTCATCTGCCATTCAGGCAACTGTTCAAGTGGGGTCATGGCGATCATGTTCTTTGTGATGCTTGGGTTTTCAAGAACCATGGTGGCGATGCTGAAGGCATGGTCCATCATCCGTTCCAAGGAACGAGCGAGGTTGGCATACTCCACAGCCTGCGTCCGAGTGAGGTTGAGTCGCGTGGCCACCAAATGCGAATCGAGAAGAATTCGGACCTGTCGTTCGATGAGGTAGAGCAAGGCATCAACCTCATTTTCCCTTTCAACAGCGTCCCTGAGATAATCGCGACTTTCACCTTCAAAAACACTCAGGATGTCCCTTGTCAGTGACGTGACTTGCAAATACATCCGGTTCAAACTTGCGTGCAGCGGCATGTCCCCTGCATTCATGAGGCATTTGATTTGGAGGCTGGTGGGCGTTTCGTTCATGATTTCAAATCCGCGTGTGCTTCGAAGAAAACGTCGCACTTGGGCGCTGATTTCTTTGGCTTCACCTGGCAGGTGTTCAATGTGCATTTCATCGGAGCCCGAGATGTATGCGCCCATCAAATGGTCATGGAGACTGTTTTCAGGAAGGTTTCTTGTTGAAAAGAAGGCCTGCTGGAGCACGTGCTCTTGTCCGTCAAGAGGGGTGATTCTCAAGGCTCCGCTTGGCCGCCAGTCCACCCGAAGTGAATCTCGTGCGTTGAGGCCTTGAGCCACCACCCACGGTTTTGGAAGACTCACCGTGAAGGTGCTGCCGCCCGTTGATTGCAGTTTGCGAACTTCGTTTTCACCCTGTCCCAAGCCCATACAGGTTCACGTGAATAAATACCACTATATAGATTATACATGGTTTTGCATATATACCGAATTAGGGTAGGGATGTTCATGGAACCCGTCATCATGGTACTGATTGGACTGGCTCTGATTGTCTGCGCCTACATGGCCTGGAACATCGGAGCAAACGATGTTGCCAACGCGATGGGCACCTCTGTCGGATCAAGAGCACTGACCCTCAAACAAGCCGTAATCATC
>QXXW01000102.1:1629-5723 GCA_009887255.1 Candidatus Poseidoniales archaeon
GATACGGTGCGCAAGGGCATTCTTACCGTTGACTTCAGCGATGGGACCGTGGATTCTGTGCTGTCTCAAGACATCGCCTTTGGGTTCATTGCAGCCATGATGGCCGCTGCAACCTGGTTGACCATTGCCACCCGAATGGGCCTTCCCGTTTCTACGACCCACTCCATCATCGGTGGAATTCTCGGTGTTGGGCTTGTCCTTGAAGTGAAGCACGACCAATCCCTCATCGATTGGGATGTCGTGCAAAAGGTGGTCATGTCCTGGGTGGCCAGCCCAGTTATGGGCGGTTTGCTCGGCTTCTTTTCGTTCATCATCATCAAGAAACTCATCCTTGACAACGAGAACCCCATTGACCGATCTCGGTGGTTGGCTCCACTGCTCGCCTTCCCAACCTTCTTTGTTCTCGGTCTGGCGTTGCAATTCAAAGCCCTCAAGGGTTTCATTTCCAGAGCCGCAGCCAACGGATGGATTGAGAACAAGAACGACTGGTTGCCGGTCAAGGAAAACGGTGTCTTTGACCCGTGGGCTGCCAACGCGTGGATTCCCATCAACTCGATTATGCTCGCAGCCGTGATCGGTGCCATCTCAAGTACGGTGCTTTACCTCGTCCTTCGCCGAATCGACATCAACGAAGAAAAGCGTGGTTTCCGCGGCGTTGAGCGAATCTTTGTGTGGCTCCAAATCATCACTGCAGCGTACGTGGCCTTCGCTCACGGCGCCAACGACCGTTCCAACGCCATTGGGCCAATGGCGGCAGTTTGGCAGGTGTTGAGCAGCGACACCGGTCAACTCGCAGCGAAGGCCGAGATCCCGTTGTGGTTGATTCTTCTCGGTTCCGCAGGTATCGCCATCGGTGTAATGACTTGGGGATGGAGGGTCATGGAGACCATCGGAAAGAAAATCACGGACATCACGCCAACACGAGGTTTTGCCGCAGAATTTGGTGCAGCCACCACGATTCTGGTGTTCTCGATGCCGTTTTTGGCCGTTCCCGTTTCCACCACGCACACGCTTGTTGGTGCAGTGGTCGGTGTTGGCTTGGCTGGCGGGGCGAAAGCCGTTGACTTCCGAGTGTTCGGTAAGATTGCTGCATCGTGGGTGGCCAGCGTTCCCGCTGCCGCCTTCGGAGCCATCGTTTTGTTCGTGGCGTCCGGTGGCGAACCGCTGAACATGATCGTCCTTCTCCCCATCTCGTTCATGGCCGTGGGTTATGCCATCTGGAAGAGCAGTGGCGAGGTCCACGTGGAAGAGGCGCTGTCGGATGTTGGCGGTGACGGTCACTCCATTACACCATTCGAACTGTTCCACGCTCACGCTCAAGAAGTCGAGAAGACCGTTGAACACATGCTGGAAGCTGTCAACATCGCCTGCGACAACGGCGATGCGGCCGAAGCCATCCAAGCCACCATTGAATCTGAACTCGCAGCGGACAACGTCAAGACCGAGGTTCGCCGTTTGGCACTCAATGACATGCGCATGGGTGTCCAATTGTCCCTTGATGATTTCCTGTACATGGTGACTCGACAAGATCGCATTGCAGACTACGCTCAAAACGTTGCTGAACAGTTGGCTTTCCGTCCGCTGTTTGACGACGAACAAGCGAAGGCCAATCTCAAAGAAATGGCCAAGGCCGTTGCCGCAACCGTGGCCAAGTACGAAGACGCTGTCGAAGCCCTCCGTGACTTCACCATCAGTGGACAAACGAAGGCTGCCGAGACAAAGCTCGCGGACCTCATTCGAGAGGTGAACATCAACGAGCACGAAGCGGATGGCGTTGAGGCCATGGCTGCAGCCTATGTGTTCACCAACGGCGAGGATGCCCCGCTCGCTGCCATGCACATGTACCGGGTCTTGCAGCGACTTGACGATGTGGCCAACGCCTGTGAGAAAGCCGCCAATGCCTTCTTGCCAATCCTCAACCGTTGAGAAGCCCGCTTCTTTCAAGAAGCCTCGAGCAGGGCAACGCTCGGGTTCGTGGAATGAACGATGAAGTGCGAAGGAACCCCCCTCTCCAACCGTTGGTTGGCGGCAGAATCAGATGCTGAAGGGATCCGATGTTTGTCAATGCGAGTTGCCTTCGTTTGACAGGATTTCGTAAAAACACAGACCTATATACCTCACAATGCGATTATTCACTCATGTCAACAGAACAAATGGACACAGCAGGGGCCCTCCCCCTTGTCAACGGACTTGGATTTGTATTCGGAATATTGGGTGTGGTTGCGCTCTTCATACAGCAATCCCTTGCGGTGTTCCTCCCGCTGCTCTTGCCCCCAACAGTTTGCGCTATTTTTTGCGTCCTGTTGTACAAAACACAACAACCTTCGAACAGTGCATCAGCCGTTTCGCCGAACCCTGTTCGCATCGACATCATTTGATTCCATCAACTAAATGGTGTTCAACACACCCAATGCATGCGATAACAGGCATTGCGCTTTCCCGCTGTGAACCTTCAGTACCAGCGAAACCCGTGAGTACATGGGTCATAAGATGAATCAACCAGTTGCGAACGCTCGTCAACGGCGCTCAAACGAGGCACACCTCTTCCCTATTGGGATTCAAAACCATGATGAACATGAGTTCACTGGCATCAACATGGCCCTACCTCACGGTGTTTACGAAGACGTTGTTTCAGCGATTGGTCACACGCCCCTGGTTCGTTTGAACAAGGTGACTGCTGACTTGTCAGGCTCAGAGGTGTGGGCAAAACTCGAACGTTGCAGTCCAGGTGGCTCCATCAAAGATCGGATTGGTCTTTCCATGATTTTGGAAGCAGAGCAAAAAGGCTGGCTCAAGCCGGGGGGGACCATTGTTGAAGGCACCAGTGGGAACACAGGAATTGGACTAGCAATGGTCGCAGCACAACGAGGCTACAAGTGCGTTTTCACCATGCCGGACAAGATGGCAAAGGAGAAAATCGATTTGCTTCGCGCCATGGGTGCAAGGGTTGAGGTTTGTCCGACTGCGGTTGAGAAAGAAGACCCTCGCTCCTATTACATGGTCGCTGAACGACTGAGCAAAGAGATTGAGGGGGCGTGGTATCCCGATCAATATTCCAATCAATCAAACCCAAAAGCTCACATTCATTCAACTGGACCCGAACTCTGGCAACAAACTCAAGGCGACATGACCCACTTTGTTGCAACCATGGGGACCGGTGGCACCATCACCGGATGCGGAACATATCTGAAATCTCAAGCACAAGAACACGGGAAAGAGGCTGCAAGAATCGTTGGTGTTGATGCAGAGGGATCCATCCTCAAAGAATGGTTTGAAGATGGAACCATGGGTGTCCCCCACGGATACAAAGTTGAAGGATTCGGTGAAGACTTTATTCCACCAGCAACCGACTTTTCAGTGATTGATGAAATTCGAATGGTGGATGACGAGATGTGTTTCCGGATGGCTCGCCGTCTGGCCAAACAAGAGGGGTTGTTTTGTGGCGGTTCATGTGGTGGGGCGTTGAAGGTTGCCCTGGATATTGCCGCTGAGTACGACAAGGCTGGGAAAAAGGCCAAGATTGTTGTTATTCTTCCCGACGCTGGGAACCCGTACCTGGGGAAGGTCTACAACGATGACTGGTTGAGGGATAACGGGTTTGATGTTGACGGGTGGGCGTGGTAAAATGACTGGAGATTCAACCCGCTGTGTTCATTCATCCTTGGATCCTGAAGTGACAACAGGTTCGGTCCACACACCTATTTTTCAAACATCCACCTACGTTCAGAACGATTTTGCTGACCATCTCGGGTTTGAATATGCACGTGGAGATAACCCCACTCGAAACGCCCTTCAACGGGCACTTGCAGAAATGGAATCACCTCATCAGGAAGCGTACGGATTTTGCTTTGGAAGCGGAATGGCAGCGATCACCACCATCAGTCAAATGCTCAATCAAGGCGATCATGTCATCGCTTGCGACGATCTTTATGGGGGCACCGTTCGTTTGTTTGACCAAATCGCATCACGGTTCGGTATCGAAACGAGTTATTCACCTTTGAAAGCCGGTGACCTCGGTAAAGTCGTACAGGAGAATTCCAAAATTCTCTGGCTTGAAAGTCCGACCAATCCACTTCTCACCGTTCATGACATCA
>QXXW01000103.1:0-3897 GCA_009887255.1 Candidatus Poseidoniales archaeon
CGGTAAAGTCAACGGTGTCGTTCATTTCCACGATAAAGGCAGGACGTTCTGAGGCAACGACCACTTCGGTAACAATGCCGCCTAGAGTGGAGATGAGGGTTGGAGGTGCGGGAGGTAAAGCGGTGTCCACATAGGCATAATACGACCCGCCAAGCGGTGCCTCAGAAAAGAAGTCAAGATCCAACGCCAGTTCGTAGGCACCAGAGGCAAAGTTGGTTGGCATGGTGATGGAGATGTTGAACGCTCCCGTTGTGGTGTTGAGCCGTGATGAGGCCAGGTCAATGGGTCCGTCGTCCGTCCCCATCGACACACGAATCAGGGTGTTGTTGTTGGTCACGGGCGTGTTGTAGACCGCATCGAAAATGTCACCAACGAGGGTGGTTGTGTTGCCCATGTAGGTCCAATCTTGAGAAATTGAAAGGTTGTAGCCAATCTCTGCTTGGACCCGTATCGAACCCGAACCAATAGCGGGCTGATAGAAGTCTGAGCCGTTGAACGCCGCCCCAATGGGATAATCACCAGACAAAAGATTGGCATCGAGCGGGATGACAAGATTCAACACGTCGCCCAGTGGGTCAACGGTGGTGTTGAACCATGAACCGTTGAAACTGAAGTCATAATTCCCCAAGGTGTTGGGTGAAGGACTCACACCACGATGGTCCACCAGGTTCACGGTGACACCTGCATCAAATCCGCGAAGTTGCGCTGATTCGTCCACCACAAAGCTGAGCAGGCCTCGTAGGAAGTAAGGTGCACCGCTGCTGAGGTTTGCATCATCGGTGGCTGGGAGTGTTGCGGGGAAGAACCGAACCTGAGTTTCGATTTGTCCTGCCCCAACCAGCGTTGTGTTGGGCAGGAAGTGTTGAATCGAGAAGGTACCCGTCACGCTTTGATTGAACACTTCGGTCCAAGCATCACCAATGTCGAGTGCTCGAATGGAAAATTGTATGTTGCCGGAAAGAGCGGTTGGAGAGGGTCCGAAGGAGACAGCCGAACCGTTCACCCACACATCATCGTCCAGCAGCAAGATGCTGTTGTTGACCAGCGGCCCTTCAACGGTCGCCGAAAGGTTGGGCGCGTCGGTGACGTTGATCACGATACTGCGGGTTGTTGGAAGCAGGTGGAACTGAGGAAGAGGGATGCCGGTAATCGATGCATCTTGCCACCCGGAAAACCCGAGTGTGGCCGAAAGGGAACCCTTTACTTCGTTTTCGCTCAAGTTGAGGGTCATGGTCCAAAACCCAGCGCTGCTCACGTCAGCCGTGATGTTTTGTGAGCCATCAACACTGGAAGTAAAAGCCAGCCAAACACTTTGATTGGGGAGGGTTGAGAAGTCGTTGGACGGGAGGTTTTCGTACGCCAGTGTACCTTCCAGAACGGTGGTGGCCCCTGCGCCAGCAACAGGCGCATCGATGACAGCTGGCGAAGTGTGCACAATTGATGCGTTATCCGTGAGATTCACGTAGGCATCATACACGACGGCGCCGTTGGGAACATAGCCGGTTTGGAGGTGTTCCACAACGATGTTGTGCATGCCAGGAGCCGTCGGTTGGCTCGGGAAACCTCGTAGTGTAAAGGTGCCGTCTGAAGCGGTCATGTTTTCGTCAAGTTGACGTTCAATAACGCCGCCTGGCCCGGGAACGAGGAGAGCATCGTCAACTGGTGTCAAGTACGCTTTGATTCGGACATCGGTCGCAGGTGTACCGTTGTCTGCGTAGCGAAGTTGGCCGCTGACCACAATCTCTTGGTTGACGTCACGGGTCACCGTGAGGGACGAAATGGTTTGATTTACCACTTCGATTTCCTCAGCAGGTGGACACGGGTCGAACGCAACCCAACCAAGGTCGGTGTTGCCGTTGCCGCTGTTCTGCTGGAGGCGGACCTCCGACCATGTGGCAGCGTTGTTGGAATACACAGCATAACCGGTCCCGGTCCACGTGCCACCGATGTAACCGGTCACCTGACGGGCGGGCAAGCCTGCCAAGCGGGCCATGGTCACAAAGACGGTGTTGAATTCTCTGCACGAGCCCTCGTTGGTGAATTCCAACATGTTCAGAGGCAAATCGAGAGTGTTCGGCGTTCCAGAGCCGTTGTGGTTTCTCTTGAATTCCGTCGTTGCGTTGCCGTCGATGAGGAATTCTTCGATGGCGGCTGCGGTGCTGTAGGCGTCCGTTGCGCCCGATTCGGTGACGACCGCATCGGTGATGTTCTTAACAAGAGAATGGGGGTTGCTGGCATCGGTAAACTTGCTGTCGGTGAGCGACTCGTAAGGCAGCCCTTGGCCTGGAACGGTGGTGGCTGCGAGGGTGCTCCAGTCAAAGTAGTACTCCGGTTGCTCGTAAATGATCTGGTTCACGGGCCCTTGGTCAACGGTCAAGATGTGAGTGTCGTTGGTCCGAGAAAGAATGCTGGACACATCAAACACAAAAGAGACGTTGGAGTACGAGGAAGGAGCAGGGAGTTGCCCTTCGGTCAAGGGGGTGGAGAGTTCAACATTCCATTGAACCGTACTGTTGGAAAACGACGTAGGGGGCAAATGCGTGAGGTTGTTGGAGGGGAGAACGAGTTGTTCACTTGGGTGAACCGCCGCCAAATGGGCGTAGGTGGTGCCCGTGTAGAAATCGTTCGTGTTCACTCGCCAGCGATGGTCGAGATTGAGGTCGACCGTCCCGGAGGTGTTGTTGGCCCAAAACACCACATCGGTGGTGACGATGTCATCGCTGGGATCAAGAGGGTCAAAACCGGAGCCTGCGCAATTCACCAGCCAGAAGATGTCAGGGCATTCTAGACCATCAATCATTCCGCCACCATCGGTGTCGGGGTTGGTCCAATCTGTCCCCGTCAGGTTCTCGATGGCATCAGGTATCCCATCTCCGTCGAAGTCGTCCGGCTGAATGTCATCGGTGGGGTCGTTTTCAGGGTTGGTTCCATCGAAGTATTCCGTACGATCGTCAACACCACCTGCATCTGAATCGAAGGCGTCGTATTGAGTTGCCCAAACGTCGGTTGAACCGTTGGTAATGCCGATGTAGAGGAGATCGCACCCCGTGGTGTTTTCGAAGTAATTGTTCAAACCGTCACCGTCGTCATCCAGCAGGTTGGTGCAAGGTTCGTTCGGATCGGTGTTGTCAAACACTTCTCTGAAATCGTTCATCCCGTCACCGTCCGAGTCCGCAATGGTGGGATTGGAGAACCAGCCGAAGGTCCCAAGCAGTTCTTGCCAGTCGGCCAATCCATCGCCATCGTTGTCTTCGTAGTCATCGTCACAGTATTGTCGGTTGTTGCCAATGGAACCGTCCGCTGTGGCATCGGTGTGACAGAACGAGCCGTTTCGGTTGGCAACATCGGTGGCCGTTCCGCTCGGTCCAGCAGAAACTTGCTGCAGGACATTGTTGGTGACAGAAGCGTAAGCAAACGATTCCCAGGCACCTGAAACGTTGTACCACCCCTCGCCCCCCGCAGGGTTGAACCCAGAGCCGTCACCAACCGTGAGTTGATTGGAGGAAGAACTGTAACTCACAAACGTGGTTTCGAAATTGACCAATGAATCGCAGGGGTCGGTGCTGTGGCTGATGTTTCGTTCATCCCCGTCGTTGATGCCTCCAAAGTCCGTGTCCGCCACGTTCCAGAGGGTGCAAGTGAGGTTTTCTTCCCAATTTTGCAAACCGTCGTTGTCGGCATCACCGGAATCTTCCCGACGTGTCGGGTCGGTTTCTCCCTCGTCCAAGACGCCGTTGAAGTTCGTGTCCTCTTCCCCGTCATCAAACGCATCACCGTCGGTGTTGTTGTTGCGTGGGTCACTGGCTTGGGCTGGGTCGCCGTAAGCGCCGTTGATTTCAACGCCATCAGAGATGCCATCACCGTCGCTATCAAGGCAGCCAAAACGGTCAACAGTTG
>QXXW01000103.1:3907-8091 GCA_009887255.1 Candidatus Poseidoniales archaeon
TGCGTAGTAATCTTTCAAGCCGTCACCGTCCGTATCGGACGATTGTGGATTGGTTGAGGTGATGCCGTCCACCTCGGCGGTGTACGTGGCGCATCCGCCGGGCCCTTGGCCTGCAGCGGGGTTGCAGGGTGAGGTGGTTTCGGTGACCACACCATCTGGGCCGTTACGGAAACAAGGGGATGAGCCGCACATCGTGGTCCACGTGGGGTTGACATATTCCATGAGGTTGTTGAGTCCGTCGCCATCCGGGTCACCGTTTGGACCGTCAGCATTGGACGGGGAGGTGGCGTTGAGATTGTTCGCTGCTTCCCAACCATCGGGCATACCGTCACCGTCGGTGTCCCAGCCTGCTGGGTCTTCATCGATGAGGCCATCGCCATCGTCGTCATTGGTCAAGCAATCGGCATCGCCGTCACCATCGCTGTCCGCTGAGTCCACGAAACCATCTTTGTCGTCATCAAACCCGTTGGCACAGATGTTCCCCACCGGATCTTCATCGCAAAGAATGATGTTTCCGTTGCCGTCTGATCCTGCATCGCCGCAGCCCGGCTGGTTGAATTGAAGGGCATCCTCTTCGTTCCAATCGTTGACTGGAATTGTGCCGTTCCACCATACGCCGTTGTCCAGTACGGAGGTCGTTGAGGCTGTGTCCCAACCCGACGGTTGGAGGTAGAGGTATTCCTGAAGGTTGGACATGCCGTCACCGTCAGGATCGGCCGTGGCGCCATCTGCCCCGTTGGAGGACAAGGGGTCCATTCCGTACTTCCATTCCCATCCGTCAGGCAAACCGTCGTTGTCGGAATCCGGGTCGTTGGGTTGGGTGCCCATGAGGTATTCCAATCCGTAGGTCAGACCGTCGCCGTCTTGGTCTGAAGCGGCCTGAACATTGGTGGATACGAAGGGCAGTGCAGCAAACGTGGAGAGGACCATGAGGGCCGTGAGTGTAAGCGATTGAACCGTCTTTCGACGGGCCAACAAGCCTTCACGGAGGGCCGCTGAGGAGGGGTTCGACAAGGTGTGCACAAGACCCATACCGTTGGGTTGAATTTAACCCTCATAAGGGAAATGGTGCATTGTTCATACAAAGGACGAAGTGAGCCGACCTCAAAGGTCGTCCAATTCGTCGAGAAGTTCCAACTCATCGTCGTCAATGCTCGCTGTGACAGCTGGTGGGAGATCGTCGTCTTCCTCTTCCTGAAGAACCCCCTCATCGTCAAAGGACTTCTCTTCCTGCTCTGGGTAGAATTCGTGCGTTGTGGGCTTTCGGCGAACGGCATAGCCGATGAGTGCTACTAAAATCACGTAAAAGCCAATGGTTTGAGGCTCTGGATTGACCAATTCACCGATCAAGCAAGACACACCGCTGCACTCCGTCAAATAATTGAAGGTGAACACTTGGTTGTAGCCCTCACCGTAGGGCGTCTCGTTGTCCATGGGCGTCACACGAAGTTCAACGGCCACCTGTTCGCTGTCCTTGACCGACTCGGGGGCCACCATGGTCACGCTGAAATCTCTGTACGCATATGCGGGGAGGTTCAAAATGAGGAAATCGCTACCGAGTTGACTTGATGTTGCACGAATGTTGCCTTCCCATCCTTCGGGCTGGTCCAATCGAATAACGACATCCAAGGCGATGTTGTTTTGGTTGCTGACACGGAAATCGAGGTTTTGTTCCTCACCCGGTGCAAACCGTGATTTCTCTGTTTTGTCGGTGATTTCAATTCGATTTTCGACAACATCTTCTCGAATGACGATTTTAACGGGAAGGTCGAAGTATCTGGCATCGTCCGTGTCCACGCCTTCTTCAACAATGCGGGTGTAGATGGTGTGTTCGCCCGCTTCAATCTGACCTCGTATGGTAACGTCAAGACGCATGTCGGCGTATTCATCGGCTGCCAGTTGAACCACGACAATGTTCGAGTTTGAACCGTTGGAGAGGGTGTAATCCCAAGACCCGTATTTGGAATTGGCTTCCGTGTTGCGCTCAACATCTCGGGGGTTGATGATCCGCCATGTCGTTTGACCCGCCCCCTCGGTGGAGTCCGTTATGCGGAGGTTGTAGAAGACCGAAGCCCCTGGTCCCACCGGTCCAACTTGACCAAGCGGGTTGCTGTCGCCCACCCCATCGCTGTCGGAAATGACTTCCACCAGAATACCAAAGGTACGGTGCACAGTAAAGCCCACGTCGGTTCGAAGTTCGCTGTCCTCCTGACTGGTGACTGAAATCGAAAACAAGCCAATGTCTTCGCTGTCCCTGTCGGCGGGGGGATAAACTTCCATGCGTATGGTAAGGATTTGAGTTGAGCCGATGTTGGGTGTGACGGAATAGATGCCTTCTTCCACCAGTTCAGCGCCGGTGTCGTTGTCGTAGAAACGGTATTGCCAATCGTCTGGTTGTTCAAGCACTCGAATTTTGAAGGCATCGGTGATGAAACCGGTGTTGAACACGTCGAGGAAGAAATCCCCGACCTCATCGGCGTCGACGTAGTGCGACAGGGTCTCGTCGTAGGCCTCTGGCCTTGTTGAGTCAGCAATCTGCACTTGATGTTCTTCGTCCTCGTAGGCAAAAAGGCGCGGAGGGGCGTAGACATCCACTTCCTCAAAGCCGAGATTGATGGTCTTGATCGACACTTCTTCCATTAGACCATTGTCGTTTTCCGCATAGACTCTGGCCGTGATTTCAAGAGAATCAGGGGCGAACGTCACATCGTCCTCTGGAACTGCAATGTCGAGTTGTGGTCGCAGCGATTGACCCCCGCTGGAGAGCGAATAGGTCTTGCTTGGAACGCTCCACAGAGGGTCGGACCAGTCGCTTGGCAAGTTGGTGCTGAGGTCAAACACCACTTCCAAACTGCTTGAACTCGAACCGGTGTGCTCCAGCAAGAACTCAACCGTGACATCTGCTCCTGGTGCAAACAGGACGACATCGGGTTGGTTGCTGGGCAACGTGAGATGAACATCGTGCTCGAGGAAGGTGATCCCGGGATGTTCAAACACAACGCTGTGCCCTTGGACGTCCTCTACTTGCAAGCGGAGCGGGTAATCTCCGGCTGCGATACCTGGGGTGTAGGTGAAGGAATAATTCCCCACCAGCCCGTTGTTGTCAAGGCGCAAATCGTCGTCGTCAAATTCATTTTCAAAGACGACGTTTGCACTGTTCGGCGTGTCGAGGATGAGTTGTATTTCCTCGATGTCATCCCGACCAAAAGCGTCCCGGACTTCTACAGAAAATTGCATTTCGCGGAATTCCGGCCGATGGTTTGGAGACCAGGTCAGCTTTTGTGCGTCGTTCCAGTTGCAGCCGTAATCCCCGTTGCAACTGTGAACCCGGACCGATGAGCCCGAGAGGGCGTTGGTGTACACTTGGAGGCGGGAATAACTGCTGGTCCCACCGACACGGCCAAAGGCGATTTGGACGTCACAATCGGGCGACAACGGCCCCCCGCTGTTCTGGTCGCATGTAGGCTGAGCGTCAATGCGGATTTTGATTTGTTTTCCTCTCTGGACTTCAAAACCGTTGTCGCCAACCTCAAATTCGACTTCAATAATGGCCCAGCTGCATCCAGAATTGGGGTTGATAGAAGAACATGGTGAATCCAATTCACGGCTCACGGAATCAATTTGTACATCACCAGATTTGAGCGCAAACGTCATGTCGGCGGTGGACCCGTCGCTGCCTCGGAATTGGTAATAGACAGAGAGGCGAACCGTGTTGCCGGAGCCAGAGCCGTTGATGTAGAGGTCGCTGATCATTTCCGTGCTACGGAATTCCAAACCGTCCACCGCACTTCCCTCTTCCTGACCACCGTCTGGTTCGTTGGTGACGATGGCACCATCGCCACCAAATTCGGATACAGGAGCGTCGAGGTAGAGTTCATACGTTTGTTGGTTGGCACGAACCGATTGCACATCTTCTTGATCAAGAAGGGCCAAGGGTTGGTCGTAGGCAGCCATTGAGGTCATGAGAGAGAGGACGAGGACAAGCACCAACGAGACGGCTCGAGCGGCCGGGGTTGTGAGTGTAAGTTCACCGCGCATGGCATCCACTGAGTTGATGTGACCGAGGGGGGTGTTAAACCGTTTTGCCTCCGGTGTGCAACTGCCCGCTGGTTCGTGGTGCAGAGAAAATGGTGCAGGGGGTGGGATACGAACCCACGAACCCATACGGGACCGGATCTTAAGCC
>QXXW01000104.1:0-3316 GCA_009887255.1 Candidatus Poseidoniales archaeon
ATGTGTCCCTGCGCAGGAACTCACGTTACCAACCTCGCAGAACTCGGTCCAATGACCATCATCGGAAAGAAATCCAAAGGAAAAGGTACGCAACGAATCACCTACGAACTCGGTGACCCAAGTCGTGTACGCTCGCCAAACAACGTTCGGATTTAATCAAAAATCAAGGTCATCGTCCACGAGGGAGCGAACATCGCTTAGGGCACGTTTCAATTCTTTCCGCTGTTGTTGACGTTGTTGGAATTCAATCGCCTCGAAGATTTCGGCCGTTTCACCCCCAAGGGTGCTGTCGGTCAGCGATGCGGCATGCACTCTATCGGTCAACGCGGTGTCCTCCCCGGGTCGTTCGTCCCTGTTCACGGGTGCAATGGGTTGACTGGGGACGGTTCTTGCACCGTATTGCTCCACCAGTGAAGGGTCAACAGGAAGAACCGTTTCACCAATTTTTTGAGCAGCGGTCGGTGTTGGTGGTTCTTGATTTGGGTCGTTTTGATTGCCAACATCGCGCAGGATGTTGGCTTTCCTTGTGCCCCGTTGTAGAGAAAAAAGAGCAGCGATGTCCTCTCCGGTGGGTGCTGTTGTTTTGGCCCCTAACGCACCGGCTCGCCGCTGTTGTTCACGTAAAACAGGGCCGTGCACTTCGTCATGATCGTGCTGATGCGGGGCAGCACCCATCGCCATGATTTCTTTGGCCAGTTGGCCAAGAGGGTCGTCGCCTGGCAACGCCCCCAAACGCTCCCGAACATTTCGATGATGACGAATGCAAGACCCGCATCGCGTCTCGCTGCCCGCATCCGGTGCATCGCACCACAAACAGCAAGCTTGGAACCCCAATTCTTGCATGGCTCTGCGAGGCATGGACACGTGAATCGTTTGCTGGAAGGAGGGTGGCCACATGAACCCTCGGACACGAGGATTCAAAGTTCACGGCACCGGGCTCATGGCATGGGACGCCGCGACCCAAGAGCTGACGTTGTTGATGACGACCCGTTCCAAGGGATGCGGTCATCACCCAAACGGGTGCACAGGGTGCATCAACACATGGACAGGGACGGCACAGTTCACATCGATGCCCCACCTGCATTGGCCTCGGCCATGGCCCAGTTTTTCGGCCAGGACACGTGGGCAAAACCACAACACCACACGGGAAAAATATGGCATTTTAGTGATGTTGAGAAACAACACCTTCGTCAAGCCATGGGCGCTTTTACAATCGCCTTGGGTCTCATGATGGTCGGTGGCCTTCCGGGGCTGAGCCGCCTTGGAACGTCCACATGGGTCGTGATGTTTCTTCTCTCCCTTCCCGTTATGTTCGTAGCGGTCGGACCTGCGTTTCTGTTCCACGAAATCGGCCACAAACTGGTGGCCAAGCGCAACGGCTGTTGGGCTGAGTTCCGTGCCGATCCCAAAGGACTGCAGTTTGGAGTCGTACTTTCCCTGTTGCTTGGCTTCTTGTTCATGGCTCCGGGAGCAGTGATGGTAGCTGGCCTTGTTAGTCGACGTCAAAACGGACACATCGCCGTAGCAGGTCCGATGACCAACCTCGGTCTGTTCCTCATCGGCGTCCCTCTTTGGGGACTGATTCTTGGCTTAACGGGAGCGTTTGAAACAACAACTGAACTCGGTGGCCGTGGCGAGTATCTGAGCGATGGACGGTTGGTGTGGAGACAAATGCTCATCGATTGCGGTGTGTTCTGGCTTGGTGCGAATCTTGCCCTCGGTCTGTTCAACATGCTTCCTTTTGGCCCTCTTGATGGGTTGAAAGTACGGGATTGGAACGAAGGGGCCTTTTTCGCAGCCATCTTGATCTTCGTCATACCAGCAGTAGCCTTCATCTTGGGTTACTGGTCACCAACCGGTCTGCTCACAGCCGTCGCAGACCCCATCTCCAATTTGATACGGTGATGGTCACCTCGACAGAGCGGGCATCAGCACTGCTCAGAGCGGTTTGTCCGAGCGTTGTCGATGCAAGAAGTGTCAGAGGTAGGCGTTCCGAATTGGCTCCTCATCAAGATGGAAGAAGGCATAGGTTGCCCACCAGGTGATGGTGTCCAATGCATCAACGAGGTTGCTTTTCCCCGTGTGCTCCTCTCCGTAATCTTTGCCCGTGGTGTCCATCCAGTCTTCCATCTCGTCCAACGTATCGCAGGTTTGGTGGTAGCACCAATACCCGTCAACCAACCCGCCGAACCCCATCGTCACGGTACCGAGGTTGTCCTGGAACGTGGCGTGGTCCGAGCGGGCGGTGGTGTCCTCATAGACGATGATTTCCGGACGGTCTTTGGCCAACCAGTCGTCCACTTTCCATGTGTCAGCTTCGTATCCGGCGCCGACCAAAGTGGACATTTGTTCTTCGATACCAATAGCGTCCGACCCAACCCATTGTGCCAGACCCACCATGCCGGGCTGGTTCATCACGTCGTGGTCAAGGCTGGGCCCGATGTAGACTCGCATGGGCCAGACCTCCTCGTCCTTGGGGTAACCGTCGGGGTCAATTTCTGGATTGGGATCGCAGTCTCCACTTCCGCCACCGTGGCCGTTGCCGCATGGGGCGCCACCACCGCCGGGCCAGTTGACGCCGGCCATGTCGAGGTTGACGTAGTTGGTGACTTCGACGTTGGGATTGTCACCCAACACCCACTCGTCCGTCCAGTAATCACTGCCTCGTTTGCCACCCTCTTCTCCGGACCATAAACAGAACACAATCGTGTTTCTGGTGTTGACGTTCGCCATGGCTTCAGCCACCGTCAGGACCATGCTGGTGCCAGCCGTGTTGTCGTAGGCACCCACGCGAGTTCCGTAGGTTCGGCCGAAAATGTGCGGGTCGAGCAGGGCGGCGTTCACCGGTGGTGCAATGTCAAAGTGAGCCCCAAACACCATCCACTTGTCACGGTCTTCGGTGCCCCATCGGTAGCCACAAATGTTGTACGCCTCCGGATTTTGTGCACCGGTGTTCTCTGAATCGTAGACAAACCGTTGGTTGATGACTTCCAGACCAAAACTGTCCAACGTTTGGATGAGGTAGAGAGCAGCGTCTTCGTACGCCAGGTTCCCTTGGCCAGCCCACCGGTCGAGGTATCCGACTGCACCGTCTGCACCGTCCGTTGGATCGGCGGTTTCGTCCGTGATGGATGAGAGGTAATTGTACGTGGTTCTTCCGTTGACAAATCCGGCGGAATGCCGTCCACCTTCGGCCACGGAATAGGCTGCTGCTTGCCGTCGCTGAATCTCGACAACGACAGGGGTGACGTCGGTCAGGGCCGAGGTGTTGTCCATTCGAATTTGTGCATGGGTCGTGTTGCCGTTGTCTTCATTG
>QXXW01000104.1:3326-4328 GCA_009887255.1 Candidatus Poseidoniales archaeon
TTGCCGAGGAGCCGTCGTTGTAACCGTCTCGCTGCAGCCACGTAGCCCACGACTCGTCCACGTCACGAATTGGGAACGAAGTCTGCCCGAAGGTACCCAGAAGGAACACGGCCGTGTTGGTTCTGGGAGGGGCAAGCAGGTTGAGCTGCACAGCGTCGCCCGCTTCCAACTGAAGCACGGTGGAATTCTGGACAAAGGAGGTGGCATCGTCCATGAACAAATACGGTACGTAGACACTCATGTCCTGGTCTGCGGTGAACGTAACACCTTGGAATTCCCCACCGGCCAACACCGAGGGCGTGATGCTGACCTCCGAGGATGATGGAGCACCCGTCACGCCGTTTTCTCCAAAACAACCGCTCAACGGCGCAAGACACATGAGCAGCACCAGAAAGGTCGCCTGTGTCCATCCCTGTCGGGCCATGAAGAGGCGTGAAGGTTCACCTTCTCAAGGTCTGCCCTAAGTCGTTGGACCGTTGTTGCGAGGTGAGAGCGAAGGTGTTCTATGGAAAACCGGTCATTCTTCTTCCACCCACACCTTTGATTCGGCGTTGGCGTCGCGTCGCTCGCTGACAATCGATAACGAGAGCCCGATCATGCCCACGAGAGCCAAAATGGCCAGCAACATTTGAACGGACTGCGCTGCAGTAGTTGTCTCAGTATCGGTTTCCGTTTCGTCTTGAACAACCTCGTCACAGCCGATTCCGAAACAATCCCCTGCGGTCGGCCCATCTTCAACGTGAACGTCTTCATGAACAGCAATGTTGTAAGTGCGGGTGGTGTTGGTCCCGTTCTGGTATTGCATGACCCAGTAGGTGTAATTGCCAACCGTAGCGTTGGCAGCGAAGGCGTAGGTTGAGGAGGTAAAACATGCATCGTTGACCTTGGAGCCGTTTTCATCCAATTCACAACTGTTGTACAGCATTGGGCTGGCGAAATCATGGGTTTCGTTGTACGTTCCGTCCATGTCCACGTCAACATGAACCACGAGGCTTGCGTTGT
>QXXW01000105.1:0-16317 GCA_009887255.1 Candidatus Poseidoniales archaeon
CCAACACGACATCCTCGGCGCCGATGCATCCTTCTTCAAAAAATCCGACTTCGCGAAGGTTGGCCATTCGGTGAGCACAGTTCACGCCGGGGTTGTGCGTGATGGGCACCAACTCCCCTTTCGGCTGTGCCCCGTAACGGGTGCCAGCGGTCATGAACTTCGTGCAGAACGCAACGTCAGCGCATTTGGCACCAAACGGGTCGTCGTCCGGGGCGAAGTTCGGTCCGCCGACGGCGCCGACTTCCGGATTGTCAAACCACCGAACGAGCTTGGCCACCCAATCCAACGGCGGAACCGTGTCGTCGTCGGTGAACAGGACAAGGTCGTGGTCCATTTGGCTCAGGGCAAAGTTGCACGCATCGGCTCGGTTGCGTGACGGGTCTTCGATCCATGTGGCCCCGTGGCGCTCGCACACCTCTCGGGTGTGTTGTTGATGGTTGGAATGAGGATGGCCGTCTTGTACGGCGTTCCGTCGTCTTTCATCAGCACGGGAACGGTGCCTTCGCCCATGATGAACCGACCGCCCCGTCCCCTATCAATTCAAGGGGGGAATGGAATTGCCTAGCCTCATGTTTCGCTCAACTGAACCAACACGGAATTTACGTGAAGCATTATGTGCGCGGTGATTTTTGTGACAATAAATATCCGCGCACAAGGGGAGCGGCTCATGCCTTCGTTTGTGCTAAGTTCATAAGCCGTCGCGAAAGCAAGGAAATTAGGAAGGGATGAACTCATGTTGAACGTCACAGCCCGTCAGGACTTGATGAACAAAATCGTTGAAACACTGAACGTGGTTGTCGAAGACGCCAAGTTCGAGTTCAAGGAAGGCCAAATCAAGGCCACCGTGGTGGACGCTTCGCACGTTGCCATGATCGATTTGCGTGTTGACGCTGCAGCGTTTGACACGTGGGAAGTTGAAGAGCAAGATGTCGCACTTGAGTTGCGCAAGGTGAAGGAACTCATCAGCCTCGGAGGGTCCGAGGATTTGATCGACATCGCCTACGCCAAAGATTCGGGTGTGTTGACCCTCAACCTTGGGAAAATCGACCGCAACATCCGCCCGTTGGACGCCAGCACGGTGAACTCCCCCAACTTGCCCAACATCGACATTCCGTCATCTGTGGAAATCAGTGGAGCAGCCCTGACGCAAGCGCTTCGAGCGGCAAAACAGGTCGGAGACTTGGTCAATTTCAGCATCGACTCCGAGAATTTCACCGTTCACGTTCAGGGACAAACCGACGCTGTCACGGTGAGTTTTAGCAAGGATGAATTGGAATCCCTCACCTGCTCCTCGCCCGCTCGGTCCCAATACTCGTTGACCTACTTGGTCCCCTTGTCCAAGGTGTTTGGTCCTCTCGACAAGGTGAAGTTGGGTTTCGGGGAAAGCTTCCCTCTGCGACTGGAGTTCTCCTTTGCCGACGGAGCAGGTGAGGTCGTGTACTTCCTTGCCCCCCGTGTTGAAACCGACTATTGAGGTTCGGTGATCGCATCGAAGTTCAGTTGTTTCCCGCTGGTCGTTTTTTTGGATTTGCCGTGAACGTTTCTGTGGCGCACGAAGAGACCTACGACGCAGCACCTTTTGGTGCGGCATGGCACGCCTTTTGGACGATGGCGAAAGAACTTGACATCTCCTACAAAAGCGTCCCCATGGCGCTCCTCTTCCGGGGTAAAGAAGGCCAGTCAATGCGCTACATTGCAGGCGGTTGCATACAGAGCGAGTTGCCTGACCTTCCCGAAGGATTTGAGACGTTTGATTTTGAGGGTGGAGCCTATGTTGTTCACATCCATGAGGGCTCCATGGTCAACATTGGTGATTCGGTCAAAACCTTCTACACGGAACTCTTGCCTCAGTCAGAACACAACCTTCGGGACGGGCCCCATTTGGAACTCTACCACCATGACGGCGACCCTGAATCCGATGATTACAAGATGGGATTGGCCGCTCCAATCGTCTTCTGAGGCCTGCGACCTTGTTGCGGTTCACCATGGCTGAGGAGATGCATTTCACTTGTTCTCAATGCCCCAAATCCGGAAGAACCTTTATGGAGACATTTGGATAAGTTCGGTTCATGATGAGCATGGAAATAACACAGTTTCTGCTGATGGCCTTCTTGACGGCGGTTGGTTTGGACCCGTTTCCCTTTGATTGGGGCATCATCATAGCGCTCCCGCTCTTGCTCCTGCTTGTGGTGTTGCAAGTGTTGGGTCTGATTCCGAACCCTTGGCCTTGGTTGTTGTGACCAAGACGGTTGTGGCCTCACTGAGAGCAACAACGTCAATCCGGTTCGACCCGATTGTTGACCTCGAGTGCTTGAGAGCACACCGGTTCAGTATTCTCGCCAGCCGTGACTGCATTCTTTGCACGTCAACATTCTGGTTTCCGGCTCATCGGATGAACGGGTTTGTTGGAGGTATGCAAACACCTCAATGCCGTCGCATTTTGGGCACATGTAGGTGTTTTTGGTCAGGACACCCTGCATTTTATCAGAATCCTTAATCACGTCGTACACCCGGTTTTCCGCTTTGGTGCTGGACGTGGCTTTGGAGAGGTCAACTTCTTTCCCGTTGATCTTGGTTTTCACATTGGCTGGACCGTCGTATTCACACTTGTAATTCGTGCACTTGATGTCTCCAGAGGGCGTTGGAAATGAAAGCGTACCACAATTGGGGCAAAACATGGGGTGCCACCATACTCAGTAGTATATATTCCTATTTGGTTTTTGCGCAATGAATCGCAAACGTTGCACAGGTGAGCCGAGGAAGGCCACGTCAAGGGGAAGGGTCAAAATGAACGGGGTGAAGGGACCGCCATGCGCTTGTGGTACGATTGGCGAGCCGCTGCGGTCGTCAACGACCGTGGCGACCTCGTTGACGTCTTGGAACACGACGGTCACCTGACCGAGCATGCGGTTGTTGTGCGCTTGCGTACCCTCGCCCAAGGAGGACTTACTCCTGAGGCGCTTGCGCTCAAGGACCGTTTCCCCGAAGCTCATGCGGCTGTCCACGGTTCGCCCGAGTTGCCGGACGCTGCCTACCCGCTCCCGTCCGACGCTCAAATGGCCTTGGCGGACCAAGCGGCGGTCCGATTGTCCATCGAAGGTGTGCAGCAAGCCGCCAGCGACCCTGACCGGCGCATGGAACACCTGGTGAGAGGCAGCGAAGAATTGCGCGCTGCACACTTGACGATGGAAGCTCGCCTCATCGAATGGGCAGGTCTCTTTTACCCGCTCTTCAGGGTGAACGATCGAAGCGGATTTGTTCGGGCGGTTGGCCATGCCAGCACGCCTGAAGAATTGGCCAAAGACCTTGACACCGTTGTGCCCGAGATTCTCCCCACCGCTTCGGAATGGGGGAGCATGAACGAATGGGCGCAAGACACGGCCCAAGCTCAGAGCAGGTTGGATCGCATGGAGAACGCCCTGCGGGAACTGACCCTTTCTCATCTCCCATCGGTATCGGCCTTGTTGGGTCCCTTGCTTGCAGCTCGTTTGTGTGTTGAGGCTCATGGAAGGCAGCGCCTGGCTCGCCTCCCATCGGGAACGGTTCAGGTTCTTGGTGCCGAAAAAGCGTTCTTCCAGCATCTCAAAACCGGTTCATCGCCACCCAAGCACGGCCACATCTTCATGCATCCCTGGGTGAACCGTTCACCCCGTTGGGTGCGAGGAAAGATTGCGAGAATGCTGGCAGGTAAAATCAGCATCGCCGCCCGCATTGATGCTTTTGACGGCACGCCCTGGGAGGACGAGGACGTGGCCAAGGTGGAAGATCAGGTGATCGCTCTCCGAGAAGCCAACCAACAACCGCCTTCACGGCGCCGCTGAGGTGATGTGATGGGTGGCGGACGTTCAAAACGACGTGGTCCCAAGGAGTTGTCCTCCACGGTGTTGCTGGACAGGCGGGCCCTATGGACTGAAAATGCCGTGCCAGGGACGACCGTGTACGGCGAATCCCTCCGTCGTTTTTCTGGGCGAGAACATCGCCGTTGGGACCCCAACCGATCGAAGTTGGGGGCCGCCATGTTGCGGACACATGCTGACCCTGCTGGGCTCTTGCCCGAACAAGGAACTTCGGTGTTGTACTTGGGTGCAGGACACGGCACGTCCGTGAGTCACCTCTACGACCACGTCTGCGGTGAACACAACCGTCTTGGGGGTCGTCTGGTCTGTGTCGATTTGGCTCCTCGCTGCCTTCGAGAATTGACGCACATGGCCACCAACCGTCCGGGGTTGGTGCCTGTTTTGGGCGACGCTCGAAAACACGATGCATGGGGTGTTCTGCTGCCTCGAAAAGTGAACTGGCTGTTCCAAGATGTGGCCCAAGCGGGCCAGGTCGAGATGTTTGTGCGTGCTTGCCGTCGGTTCCTCAGCGTCAACGGTCAGGGTCTCTTGTCGCTCAAAGCCGCCAGTGAACGCTGGACTGGGGAAGGGGAAGCAGCCTTGTTTGCCGGGGTGGAACACCACCTGTTGGAGGCAGGGTTCCGGGTGGAAGAATCGATTGAATTGACGGGGTACGAGGACAACCATCGCCTGTACCACGTGACCATGCTGGAGGCGTGAGCCTTGCCTGAACTTCCTGAAGTGGAAACGGTTCGTCAGGGTCTCTTACAGGGCATCCTCAACAAGACCGTCTCGGAGGTGCTGATTCGCAGAGAAGGGTTGCGCTACCCGTTCCCCAAGGACCTGCTCACCGTTGCGGGTAGCACCGTAACGGGGATTCGTCGCCGAGCCAAGTACCTCTTGATCGATCTTGACGACGGTCGTGTCCTGCTCTCTCATTTGGGCATGTCTGGCCGCTACACCCTGTTTTCTTCGACCGATGCACAAGCCGTTCCTCAACAACTTCTGGCGACGGTCAACGGAGGTGTCCCCGTGTCTGCATTTGGAGACTCAACAGGATACGGAGGAAAGCACGATCATCTGGAATTCATCTTCACGGACGGGACACGAGCGGTTTACACCGACCCTCGTCGGTTTGGCATCGTTGATTTGTTTCCATCAGAAGAAGAAGCCATCCAGCCTCTGCTGTCGTCGTTGGGGCCCGAACCGTTTGATCCTTGGTCGGCGGTTGACCTCGCGCGAGCCCTTCAACGACGGAAAACCGCCATAAAACTGGCCTTGCTCGATCAAAAAACGGTTGTTGGTGTTGGCAACATCTATGCTTGCGAAGCCCTCCATCGTTCCGGTATCTCTCCAACCCGAAAGGCCAACGGCTTGGTTCGAGCCAACGGCAAGCCGACGATGGCTCTCGAACGGCTCACCGACCACATCAAAGAGGTTCTGAGCGAAGCCATCGCTTCGGGAGGGTCAACGCTGAACGACTTCGCAGCGGTTGACGGGACGATGGGATACTTTGCTCACGCCTTCCAGGTGTACGGTCGTGAAGGGTTGCCGTGCACCAAGGACGGGTGCGGTGGGGTCGTGAGGCGTCTTGTTCAGAGCAACCGTTCGACCTTTCACTGCCCTTCATGCCAGCGCTGACCCCTCCTCAGCTGCTGGCGATGCTGCCGCGTCTCCCTCTCAACTTCGTTGATTTGCAACGGTTTTCTTCGGCCACGAACCGTTCCCTTGAACGGTTCATAGACCAACGAGAACACTCAGGCCAAACGCCCAGAGGACGACAGCCGTCAATCGGTGAAGGAACACAGCGTGGTGTTTGAGCCAATCGATTCGTGCGGTTCCCGACAACACGGTAGCGACGATCACGTACCAAAGGGCGTCGATGGTCATCCCCAAGCCCCCGACCGCCAATTTGCTTGCCAACGACATTCCTTCCTCAAGTACCGATGCGAGAACGGCGACCAAGAACACCGCGATTTTTGGATTGAAAAAAGCGATGGCAAAGCCTTCCGAGAACCCTTGACGAGCTGAAGGCTCGTGTTCTTCGAACAGAACACCAGCATCAACCTGCCACATCTGCCATCCGTACCATCCCAGCAACACGGCCCCAATCAATTGCAACCCAATGAACAGGGCGGGGGCTTCCTCGAGCAGAACGATGAGTCCGAACACGGCGGTTCCAGCGTACAAGCCAAACCCCAAACCGTGGCCAAGTGCACACATCACGCCCTGTTGACGCCCTCCGATGAGCGTGTTCCTCAGCACCACCATCAGGCTGGGGCCGGGCGAGACAGCACCCAGTGCAAACACTGCGCCAGCAGCCAGAATCACATCCATGGCAAGGTCGGTCACAACTGACCGTAGGAAGGCTCTATCTCAAGGTTGGTGGTTCATCACAAGAGGTACAGCATCACACCGTAACCCGCTGTGGCCTGCTCGGTCATTTCCTTTCGGTGGTTCATGCTCCACTTGAGCATGGCCGAGTTCGTTCTTCGGTCTTTGAGGACCTTTTGGAAGGCTTTGGCCAGTTGACCGTTTGTCTTCAGAGGGGTGTTCTCCATGCTTGAGGGAACACCGTGTTCCCACTTAAAGGTTGGTTGTTGTGCATCAAGCGTGCATCATGTGTAGTTTATCGGGGGATAATACGATTTTATGACTCAAAAAAGGCTTCAGACGCTCTCGCCTTCTCGGACGCTTCGACCGAACGGGCTCAACGTGTGATGGCTTGCTCTGACCGATTCCTGTCGTCTCCTGTAGACTCGGAAGGAAGTTGGTCCGGCCAAACGCTGGCTTCCTTTCTTCCAGTTCACCTCATACCCCCCATCCGTTGGTTCCAGTGTTTGAGATGGCATCAAGCCGGCCTGCTCAAGTTCTCTCCATGCGTTTTGCTCCGCTATGGAGGCTCGTCTCGTCCGATTGGCAAGAGCTCGCAGCCCGAAGGAATCGGCCACGAGGGCTTCTTTGCGTCCGTCATCCGCTCGCCAGGTTCCCGATCGCCCTCTTCCGTCGGCTCGATGGTCAAACCAACGGTCGCATCGAAGCGTTGGTTGCTTGATGGTCCGCAGGGTGGCGATGTTGATCGCTGCAATGCCGGGCGCAACGTGGTTGTAGGCACCGACATCCAGGCATGCCCAAGCGGGACGGCCGTCCCTCAACACGTGTTCCGAAAAAGCCACTTTTCCTGCCGATTGTGACAGTTTTGTGGTCGTGGTGTGGCCAAAGAACACGCTCCGTTGTTCATCAAGGGGCGCATCGTGCTTGTACCAGGATTTTCGAATCCACAGCATTTCCTTCTCCCCTTGCATGTGCATGGGGATGCCCGGATCGTAACCGGCGTGAACCAAACGGTGCCTGTCGAGCACGATTTGAGACGGAAGTGAATCGAGCCATATGAAATCGTCCATCATTCGGGCTCTTGCCTCGTAGAGGTCGCCTTCAGCGTGCACAATGTACGAACCGTAGGTGGACTTTCCACCTCGCTTCATCCAAGGGCTCCAAGGTTCAAAAGCCCCGTTGGAACCCACGCTCTGAACCGCCATCTGTTCGTGGTTTCCCTTGATGCACACCACCTGTTTGTGGCTTCGCAAAAGGTCGACCACCCCGGCTGAATTGGGGCCACGATCGATCATGTCTCCAAGGCACACCACCCGATCCTCCGGTCTGAGTTGGAGCCGATGCAACAAGGCTCTGAAGGTGGCCAGATGGCCGTGGAGATCGCCCACAGCAAACACTCGGTGGCCCTGGTCAAGACGATCTTGAAGGTCCGCTTCCAACGAAGCGTCTCTTGTCGCGGGTCCAAAGGGGATGGATAACGTGCAACTCAAGTTGTTCACCGAAGGCAAGTTCCCTTCGGTTTACCGTTGTTTGAGAGGTTATATCTTCTTCTCCCTTCGCAGCACCTCAAGAGGGCCTTTTAGCGACCTTTTGGCCTCCGCTCAAGGTTTGAACTTCCACCCAAGGATGGAAGGGCCAAGCTGAAGATTCACTCGCCGTCGGTTGGTGCGTCGTCAGAGGTGGCGGCTTCTTCCGTGGATTCAGAAGCCGTTTCTTCTCCGGCAGCGTACGTCTTTTCTTCTTCATCAGAAGGTGTGGTGGCGAGTTGCGTCACGCTCAAGACGATGAGCGCCAATCCCAGCACCCAGAAGAGGGCGACGAGGTAGTCGGTCGGCACGTCAAAGTTCGTCCAGTACAGCATGGAGTCTTGGTTTGTCACGATGGCGCTTTCCATTTCCTCAGCATCGTCATCGGCAATCATCGAGGCGGACTGGATTTGGAACACAGGTACCAAGTCGGTCATTGTCGGGGTTGATGCTTGCTCGGTGTGGGCTCGTGTGTCAAGGTAGAAGGTTGACGTTGATTCACCAGCGATGATGAGTCCAGAGAGCTCTTCTGCGCTCATGCTGATCTCGCTGCCAAAGTAAACGGGCAAAGCCCCTGGCGTGGCGTCAAGAAGCGAATAGGTTTCGAGCAGATTGGCCTGGATGTTGCGTTCTGTTGCCACCACTGTAGCGCTGCAGGTGTCCACAGGAATGCCCTTGACGGTGGAGGTTCCATTGCACATGACTGGGGCGATGGCGTATCCGCTCACGTCGACAAGATCGTTGACTCCGGTCAAGAAGCCGCCTGTGGTTCCCACAAGAGATTCGGGAGTGATCAGGCCGTAGGTGGCCATTTGCATGGCATCGTTTCGCCACGAGAGTTGGGTCGAACCGTCCTCAAGCAGGGTTTCACCCTTGTCGCAACCCGACACTTCTCCGGTGCACATGGTGTAGTTTGTACCGTCGCCGTTGGCCACGTTGGGTGAGCTGTAGTACGTGGCGTTGGTTTCCAAGGAGGTCCAGCCGACGCTCATGTCCATGGGGTTGCCCGTTGCAAGGAACGCGCTGACAGGGTCATGCCAGCCCAAGAGCCAGTTGTTGAACGACTGTGTGAGGTACGGTGTGGTGCCAAACGACGACATGAGGAATCCCGGTACGAAGGATTCTGAGGTGGTCCCGTAGATTGGTCCCATCATGAGGGCTCGCATGGCCGCAGCGGCGTTGGCGTCAACACCGTACAGCGCCATGATGGTGTTGGTGTCCCAGGTCATGGGAGCAGCGGGGGACGGAGGGTTGGTGGCGAAATTGAGCGGGGGAGTCATGCCGGACAGTTCTCCGTAAAGGAAGATGGCTGCACCAGCGTCCGTCGTCAATCCAAGCGGCCCGTAGAGGGCGTTGCCGGAAACGGCAGGGTCGAGGTCAACAGCTGCCCCTCCCGATGCAGGCAAGAAGGCCCATGCTCCGCCGAGGTTGAGGCTGTTGGCGAGGTAACCGCCGTTCAACGGATCTTCAGCACCAAAGGTGGTGTTGACAAACAGCGAAGCGGTCATGTCTCCAGACCCTCCGAGGAGGATCATGGGCAGCGACGTCACGTCGCCAAACCAAGAAGCTGCCCAACCGTACACGCTTGCGTAGGTCGTTGCATCAAGGCCGTGGGCGGTCATGGCATCAGCGGCTTCCATAGCGAGGAAGTTGGCCACACCGTATTCGGTTCCTGCTTCGTTGACTTCGAGAAGACCGGTGATGTTGTCGTCAGTTGGGTTGCCAAAGAGCAGGCCCATGGCTTGAGCGTTGTCCAAGGTGATGCCGAGGTTGGCGAGTCGCGTCGAGGCGTTAACGGCCATGCCGGTGGTATCGGTCATCCAATCTGCGTCTCCACCACCGAGGTTGGCGAACGTCAGGCCCACGCCTGCGCACATGGCCCAATCACGGGCAATCGTGGTTTCGAAATCCGGCATGGTGGCGTTAGCCATGGCCGTAAAGTTCCAGAGGGTGGCCCGTGTCATGGTGCCGCTGTTCACGAACCCGTTGGCAGCGTCGGCCATGATGGTCGTGGAATTCTCGGTTGGGAAAGAGGAACAGTGCCCAGAAAGAAGGGTTGCACCCAGAGCACGGGTGAGGGCGATGTCCTCGCCGCCTGGGCCCATGGCGTTGTAGAAGGCATAGCTCATGTTGAGCGATGCGTCGTTCGAGAAATTTGCTGAAAAGTTCTCATGAAGACCGTTGGCCGCATTGTAAGACACGTTTGCAGCTGCTTGGAAGGCATCACTGTAGCCGGTCCAAAAGGTGTCGGCCATGGCAGCAGGTGCAGCAGCTTCTGCCATTTCAGCGGGCATGCTCATGTTGACGAGAGCTGATGTTGTGGAAGCAAGGCCGGCAACGGTCCTGGCAGCTGTCGGAGCGCCCGCATGGAGGGACTCAAGATCCTGAACGAGCATTCCGGTGGTGAAGGCGGCTTTGGTGGTGTCCATGATCCCGTTCACGGCCAAGCCGGTTGCACCGATAACTTGGGTCTGGAAGGCGATGTTGAGTTGGCTCACATCGGTGTCACACGCCACTTCGCTGTCAGCAGCACACTCAAACGACTTCACGGCGTTGTACGTGAGTTCCCCAGCCGTGGAATTGTAGTCGTTGATGGTCCGGGTGGTGGTGATGTCGTAGGTAACGGGCCCAATTCTTTCGTAGGTGGGTTCAGTTCCGTTGGCCATCACATCGGCCACGTTGGTGATGGAGTAGCCGAAGAAGTCACGCTGGGTGGTGGAACTGGCCCAATCGGCCTCGGCCGTTGTGCAGTCGTCGTCCGCACAGACCGACTCCTTGGAAAAGAGTTCAAAATTTTCTTCAACCGCATCGGGTACAGCAGCGGTTGACATTGGGCCGAGGGCAGCAAGGTTGAGCAGCACCATGATTACACCAGCAATCAGCATGTTTCTTGTGGAAATTCCAGTATCCATACCTACCCAGCCCATGCTTTGAGGTTATAACCTTACACCAAGAACAACGGACAGATTCGGTGTTTCAAGCCACACCTATGGTTGGCCGAAGCCCAGATTGCACGCCACGGCTGAGCGCATGGTTCATGCCGACCCTCGCCCACGGCACATCATGGCCAACCTGAAGAAGGTCCAGTCGGGTGAATCCATCGATGAATGGATGGACCGGATTCCTCAGCCTCAACAGGCATCGCTTCGTTGGTTGCGGTCCTTGCTTCACGGTGTTGAGGGCCTCCATGAAACGGTCAAATGGGCGCACCCATGCTACGCTTACAACGGCTTGGACCTCTTTTCATTGACCTGGTCGAAAGGGCACGTGAACCTCCAGTTGTGGAAAGGCGTTCATCTTGAGAACCCGTTTGGCGTGGTGGAGGGCACCGGTAAGGAGGCCCGTCACATCAAGGTGAAGAACAGCCTACCTCGGCCGGAAGAAGCCGTCATCACCGCCATCGGTTCAACCATGGCCATGGCAGATTCGGGTGAGATCTGACAACATGTTGACCACGTTGCAGAGGGGACTGATGCGTCGGGCGTAAACGCCGGTCGGCACGAAGCAGCCCGTTCTCGGGCTCGCCAGCTCCTTTCCATTCCCTCGGAACAAGCCTGAGCTCGAAGCGTGATCATGCGCTCGTTGTGGAACGAAAAATCGTTTGAGACACCGATTCAAGCCGGCCAGGATTGGCACGATGCGGCATCCCAAGAACACGTGGCCCTTGCCAAAGAGCGTTTGGAGGGTCGAATGAAGGACGGTCCCGCCCATTCCGCAAAGCGCAAGGGACAGATGGCACAATTGCTCAGCGAACAGCCGCTACCGACGTCCAGCATGGATTGGCACCCGGACAACATGGTGGCCAACTTCAGTCAAGAGGGGCGGCGGGTTTGGTTCCGATTTCCTCATGGGCACGTGTTCTGGGACATGCCCGAAGGTTACAGTTTGGCAGATACGCACCCCACCCTGTTGTGCTTAACTGCGGAAGTTCTGGTGTACCCTTGGGAGCCTTCCACGAAAAAGCCGTTCCCCAACATCCGTTCACGGGGTCAACGGCCCGGGTTGGCTTTCTCAGCTGGAACGGATTCCAGTGCCGCTGCTTTGGTCATGCCAGAGGAGACCCTGCTCGCTTACCATCGTCGTTCCTTCGATTCCATGATCGATCATCGAAACGCTGAGCAACTCATCAACCACTTGAACGCAAGTGGAGAACGGGACGTCATTCAAATCGAATCAAATCACGAGTTGATTCGCTCCCACCACGGGAAACAAATGGGCTTCTCGTTTGATTTTGCATGCGGTGCCCACTTGATTCTTTTAGCCGACCATTTTGATTTGGGGGCTCTCGGGTTTGGGATGCTCCTCGACAACGCCTATCTGTGGAAGGGGGCCAAGTTCCGGAACTTCGAACAGACGCCTTACTGCACCTACTGGACGTCCCGTTTCGCCGATGCGGGGTTGGACTTGTTGTTGCCTCTGGTTGGTGTGTCTGAAGCTGGAGCGTTGAAAATCGTTGAGCAATCATCATGGTTGGCTCATTTTAATTCCTGCATGCGAGGAGACGGCACGCAAGGTTGCGGGCAATGCTGGAAGTGCTTCCACAAAAACGGCCCCCTCGGTCGCCCGTTTGACATTACGGCCCCAGAAATTCAGTATTTTCTCAACAAACGGCCGATGCCCACCGCAACCCATGCGTTATGGGCCTTGCAAACCATGGGCCTCGAGCATGAAACCCCCGACTTGGCCCATCTGTTTGAGATGAACTTTGAGTGGTGGACATGTGCCTATCCCCCGGGCTTTGAGTTGTTGCCTGAGCGATGGCGTACCGGAATCGAGACGAAGATTCGCGCAATGTTGCCCGTTATGTCACCGCCCTACGAACTTCAAGACGTGAACCACTTCCCTTGAGTTCAAACATGAACGCATGTTGATTTCACAAATACTCAAAAAAAGCACAAAATCAACTTTATGACGGGACATGATTGCACCATGGAGGGATATTTATATATACTCGGTGTGCAAATGATACCAATGCGAGGGAGTGACATGAGGGGTGACACGTTTCTGAATCGAGATGTGCAGTTTTCACCCCCGCGACTTCGCCGTCGATGATACCGTCGTCGACACGAGCAATGGCTGGCTGGTTCCACTGAGTGCCACCGCCGTTTCGCACGAAACAGATTGGAGGTATGGTGTAGCGGATAGCATCAGGGGCTTCGGATCCCTGGACCCCGGTTCGAATCCGGGTACCTCCGCCTGTTCCGTCTTATTGGGGCATGGTGTAATGGAGAGCATATTGGTTTGCGATACCTTTGATCTGGGTTCGATTCCCAGTGTCCCAGCCAATTCTACGCACGGCGGTGCTAAAACGCAACACAGGAGATGAACACATGAACAAGAAACACGACCCAACCAAGCAGAAGAACGACCACGCCAAGCCGAACACCTTCGTGGTGGAAAAGAACGGGAGCTGGTTCCTCGCCAACGGCTACCAGCACCCCGACGAACTGATTGACCACGACGCCAACTTGGACGAGCCTGCAGCCTTCTTTGCCATTTTTGCGGCTTACAACCAGCACAACATCGCTGCTGGCACCAGATGGGACACCTGGCCCAGTTGGGAGTTGTGCTTGACCTCGATGGACATCGGGCTTCCTTTCCTGACGCCCAAGATTGATACGCACAATGAATGGGTCCAGAGGGAACACTGGCTCGCCTTAGCACAAACCATTCACGACCATCCTTCCATGTCCATGGACGGCTACACCATCACGGTGAGGGGCCAGAACGGGCACGAATTCGCCTTTGATTTCTGTCTTGACATCGAGAAGTGGGGTGCACCTGGGACGTTTGCCGAGTACGAAGCGAGGAAGAAAGCCGCTGCCTCAAAACCAATGGCGTGGAAGTGGGCACCCCCCGCTTACCATTACGCCAACAACGTCGCCCATTCACTGGGCGAGTATTGGACCTGCCCCAACCACATTCCCGATTACGGGGGCGAGACCACGGCCTACACCCACGACCACTTCTTCTGCATCGACCACTTGGCGGGGACCTTTCCTTCCAACGTGCTGTCGCTCATTCACCTCTGCATGGAGGATCAACACATTTGGGTGATGCAGTACGAGGAGGCGCAGAACCACCAGGCGTACGTGGAAGAAATGGAGAGGGAATGGCCGGGTGGAAGACCCGAGGACTTTGAGTATCAATGAACAAGGAAATGAGAAAATGAAGAACAATGAGAATGAATGGATGAAGCTGATTTTGCTGGTGATGGAGTATTTCCAACTCCAAAACGAGTTGACCAAATTGAAAATTGAAGAATTCAATGAATGGGGACCTCTCGAACTGAATTGCCATGAATGCTTTGCTAAAGCGGTTGAAGAGGCTGCTCAGACGGTGGAGGAAGCCGCTCAAGGCGAACATGAATTTGACGACGCCTTTAGGGGGGAATGGGCATGACCGTCGCTTGGAGACCGAACCCCACCGCACCGTTGTGGTACGAGGAGAGAGGTGGCGAGCCTGTGGGCCCGTTTTTCCACAACCTTTCGCTGCAGCACACCAAACAGGTGGGCCCGTCGTGCGTCGCGACGACGCTGTCGATGGTGGCCAATGCGACGGGGGCGAACACCACACCTGAGGACTTCAAGGCGGTGACCAATTCACAGGCGCCCCACACATGGTCGGAGGCCCTCAAGCCCTATGGCTTGCAACTGGCTTACTGCAACAACGACGTGAGGAGACTCGGGTATTTTGTGGACGAACTCGTCGCTTACGACGACCTGTTCTTCCTCTGCTTCTACTCCGAGGACCCGCCATCCGACCCGCAAGCCTCGGGGAAATTGTGCACGGCTCACATCATCACGCTGCACGGCGACACCATCTACGACACGGCCATGTCGGCTTCGTTGGGTGGCGTGTCCAAGGCCGAGAAGTACAGCAGACTGGAGAGGCAAACCAAGAGAATCTTCAGGGTCATCCCGCTCTATCACCCGAGGTGCATCTGATGAGCATGGCAGCCAACAGAAAAGCGCCCCAAGGGTTCGGTGGTTGCGTGGCTTACGGTCCACCGTTTGGCACCGGCTTGCCCATCCAACCCCCCGAAAACAGACCATTGGTCATGGCCCATCCTGCCGCTGGCATGCACCACCACGCCAGTTTTGGTTTGATCAGCGATGGAGGGCATCCGTTCATCCACGTGATGGTTGACAGGGGTGATTATTCGCCAACGGGATGGGGCGTCAATGCCAACGAGTCGGGAATGGCAACCTGGCAGAGAATCCCTGACACAACCCAAGGCTATACCGTGTGCAGGAAGGCGAGTTTGTCCACGCCGCACTGGCAGGTTCACATCACGGGCGAAGCGTATGAAACGCTCACGAACCTGCCCCCTCTCGACGTCCTCTACGTGGATTGGTTGGAATGGATGGAGCCGCACGCATCCGAACCGTCCAGGGCGTTCGACAACGCCATCTCCACCTTTGTCCACAAGGTCAGGGAGGGAGGTTTGGTGGTCCTCGACCACAAACACAAGGCCATGATTGCAGCGAACCATCCGTGGTACGACAACCTCAACGATGCGTTTGTACATCTTTCTGGTGGCTCACTCCTCGCCAACAAAGGCGTGGTGGAATGGATATCGCCCAATTTATACGGCGACCATCAAAGTCACATGGCGACGGTGTACGAGGTGCATCATGGGATTGAAGGCTCGCTTGCCCTGAAAGACTGGGAGCAAGCCATGCACGCATGGACATGGACGGTGATGCCAGAGGTGTCAATGTCCTCCGTTGCGGTTCAGGCGATGCTCGACAGCGACACCGTGCCGCGCATTCATCCCAAGGCGATGACCCAACAGCAGTGGATGAACGCTTGGCTCAAGCATCAAGATGAACACGAGTCCGGTCCATTTTTGCTTGGCCCCACGCCTCCGCTGTGTGCGTGGCCGCCCGGGGCTTACACCGATTACTTGCAATGGTTGCTCGACCACCCTTCGCTTTTGTTGGGAGGGTTTCCCAAAAAGACCTACACGTTGTTTGGTGAGGCGTTCAAACTTCACATCGTCCACGGCGATTTGGTCAGGCTTGCTCCTGCCCTTTACGGTCGGGGGGCCGTCTTGGCCGTCAGGGCACCCCTTGCTCAGTTCGTGACCGCAAGATGCCCGAAGTGGCTCGGTCAAGCACTTGAATTGCAATCGCCCGAACCGTGGATGAACAACCCCGTCAAGAGGTTGACTTGGTCGGGCGAAAACGCTACGCCGCAGCTTGCGAAGATAATGCTTGAGTTCGCCACATCACAGCCTTCCAACAACGCCCACCCGAGCATCAAGCCGATGCATGTGAACCACATTGTGACGGTTTCACACGGCACGGCTTCGCTTGATGAAGTGATGCAGGCGGTAGCGGCGTATTACGACGGTCTGCCACCGAAGAAAGCCAGACACCCGATGGAGATGACCATCGTGTGCTTGGATGAAGACGACTACACGGACGTTCAGGCCATGGTCCATCCATTCCAATTCCTCCCTGAAGACGGCTCGTGCATCGATTGAGGTCGATGTTCGCACACGGGCATGCGAAAGCAGGTGTCACGGGTTAGAGGAATGGTGGAAAGGCTCTTGCCCGCCCTTGGTGTATGGAGCACGCTGCGCAAGCAGAGGAACCGGTTCGATTCCGGTGAGG
>QXXW01000106.1:0-21718 GCA_009887255.1 Candidatus Poseidoniales archaeon
CATGGAGCTCATCAAGCAACAGCTCTACAACGGGTTAAATCTGCGAATGGAGGATTTAACGGTTGAAGACCTCCTTGATGACATCAACACGGACGTGATGACGCCCGCTTGGGTTTGCTTTGATCACGACCCTGCTGAAATCGCCAAAAACGCCTATGCCGGCTTGATTCATAACGGTCTTCGCGTGTTCCGCGAAAACGCTCTGAAGGACGGGAATTTCGAAGTGATCGTCTCCGGTCAACGCAAAGGCACCGGATCGAGTCGAGAAACGGCTGCTCAATGCGAACGTTGGGCCGGCATCAACATTGTGATTGCGGCTTCGTTTGCCCCAATCCATGAGCGCAACAATGTCAACCTCGGCCAGTTGATGGGCAGCCATGCCATGTTGGAACGGTTGCAAAACGGTGAATCGATTGCCCTTGAGGAATTCACGGGGCAGTACGATCCGGTGACCTCATTGATTCTCGAAAAAGGTGGGTTGTTTCCGTTTGCAAAAGCCTTGAAGGCAGAAGAACTCACCCTCCCGCCGTTGAACACACCGCCTCGGCCCATGACGATGGCCGAGCACATCATCAGTCGGAATTTGGTGAGCCAATCCGAAGGACAATGCGTCAAACCGGGAGACCCAGTCATCGCAGAAGTGCAAGGTGGATATTCTCACGAGTTCACCACCGCCCAGGTTCACACCTTCCTCCAAGAAGAATATGGAGACGATTACACCTTACCAAACCCGCCCAAATTCGCCGTGTTTGAAGACCATCTCTTGTACGCACACCACAACCCAAAATTCGTCCCGTTCATGGACAAGGTGCAAACTCTTCGGGACCTGCAGGTTGCCTTTCAGCGCCACACCGGCGTGCGGGACTATTCTGCCGTGGACGGGGTTTCCCCCGGGATTTGCCACCAAGTCGCCCGAGAGGAATTTATTGAGGTGGGTGATTTCATTCAAGCCACGGATTCTCACACTTGCATGGGCGGCGCCTCAAACGCCCTCACGTGGGGGGTTGGTGCGACCGAATACGCCAACCTCGTCAGTGCTGGATTCACGTTTGTCAAGGTTCCCGAATCCATCCGTTTCCAACTGGTGGGAGAACTGCATCATGGTTGCACCGCCAAGGACATCATTTTGGCTATTTTAGCCGATCACGCTCGCGAAGAACTGACCCTTAACCGAAGCATGGAGTTCGGCGGCCCAGGCCTTCAATCCCTCTCGATTGATGAGCGGGCGACCCTGTGCAACATGGCCACAGAGTGCTCGGGTCGGACAGGGATTTGTGAGGCGGATGATGCACTCATCTCCTGGATGTTGACATCTCAACCCCATCTGGAAGAGGCGTCCCTTCGTGCTCGTGCAGTGGCCCCCGACGAAGGGGCGACGTACCACGGCGGGGTGCACGTCATCGACCTGTCCTCCATCGTCCCCATGGTGGCGCATCCCGGTGACCCCGACCAGGGGATTCCAAGCGACCCCACAAACGGTGCAAACGTCAGCGACATCGGCAACGTGTCCGTCAACATAGCGTACGGCGGCTCTTGCACCGCAGGCAAGGAGGACGACATCGCCTACTATGCTGAGGTGTGCTTGGCGGCCAACGCCGCCGGACTCACCGTCATGGACGGGGTTGATTTCTACATCCAGTACGGCTCTGGGACGGTCAAGGACTTCGCTGTGGCCCAAGGCTGGCATCGTCTGTTTGAACAGGTGGGCGTGAAGCTCATCGACCCGGGTTGTGGAGCTTGCATTGGCGCTGGTCCCGGCGTATCCATCACGCCCGACCAAGTCACCGTGTCGGCCATCAACCGAAATTTCCAGGGCCGCTCCGGCCCAGGGAAGTTGTACCTCGCCAGCCCCCTCACGGTGGCGGCGTCGGCCTTCACGGGACAGATCACATCGTGGCGGCCCGACCTGTTCGCTTGATGCGTGCCGCATTTGGCCTTAGTTTCCGGTGGCTTCCACCAAGGTGAACGGCGGAGATTATGAACCCTCAAACGGGAGGGGAGGCCAACTGTTGGCCCGACATCATTGGGATGGAGGAGGACCGGTGGGGGGATTGACGCATGGCGGGTACCGCAGAACGAATGGCACAGAATCAGAAACAAGTTTCAATTTCAGAGTTTTTTGAGAAGAACAAGCATTTTCTTGGTTTTGATTCCCTCACGCGATCGCTCATCACCGCTGTCAAAGAAGCCGTTGACAATTCCCTCGATGCATGTGAGGAAGGGCGCATTCTTCCCGACATCACCGTCCAATTAACGAAAGTTGACGACAAGAAAAACATCATCGAATTGAGAACCGAAGACAACGGGCCCGGCATTCCAAAAGCCAGCATCGAGAAAGTGTTTGGACAGTTGTTGTTCGGTTCTCGTTTCCACGCCATTCGCCAATCACGCGGCCAACAAGGTATCGGGATCACCGGCGTGGTGATGTACAGTCAATTGACCACGGGAAGCAAAACCCACGTGCGTTCAAAAATCGCCACCGAAGCCTCGGCTGCCGTTGTCGACATTGGACTTGATACTCGAAAAAACAAAGCCACGAAACAAAACGAGGGGCGCGAAATTTGGGAATTGCCAGATGGCACCTTCAAAGAGCACGGTGTGGAAATCACCACTCGAATGAAGGGAAAGTATCAGCGAGGGCGCCAAAGCGTGTTCCAATACCTCAGGATGACCAGCATCGTCAACCCGCACGCTTCAATCACCTTCATCGACCCGGACGGTGAAGTGCATCAGTGGTTGCGCGTGACGGACCGCTTGCCACGCAAAGTGGAGGGTATCAAACCACACCCCCACGGGATCCATCTGGGCCAACTCCAGCGCATGTGCACCGAATCCACCGATTCAAGAATGACGGTGTTTCTCAGGAACAATTTTTCTGGCGTGTCAAGTCGGGCTTCCAAAGAACTCCTTGCAGCGGCTGAAATCCAAGAGAAAGCGAAGCCGAAAAGCCTCAAACCGGACCACATTCGGTCCCTCATCGAAGTGTTTCAGGGCGAACGGCTGCTGAACGGTAAGCCGGTTAAACTTCTCAACCCGCCCACCAACTGTCTTTCTCCGATTCAAGAACTGCTCATCAAGAAAGGGTTGTCAAAAACCATCGATTCCCGCTTCGTAACCACCATGACCCGCGCACCTTCCGTGACACAAGGCAACCCGTTTCAAGTCGAAGTGGGCATCATCTTTGGCGACGGAATGGCTGCCGACAAGCCCGTTGAGGTTCTTCGGTTTGCCAACCGTGTCCCCTTGATGTATCAGCAGGGTGGATGCTTGCTGACCAAGTCCATTGAATCGGTGGATTGGCGGCAGTACGGCCTCGATCAATCCGGTGGTCGCGGCGTTCCGAAGGGCCCAGCCGCAATCTTGGTTCACTTGGCCAGCACCAACGTTCAATTCACATCAGAAGCCAAGGAAGCCCTTGCTGACAACGAAGAGGTCATGGATGAAACGCGGAAGGCCATGCTTGAAATCGGCCGCGGGTTGAGGAAGCACCTCGAAAAGAAGAAGAAAATGGCGAAAACCCGTGAAAAATTCGAACTTGTCAACGATATCATTCCTGCCATTGCAGAGAAATCCGCTTCCATCCTTGGCCGCCCCGTTCCGGACTTGGCTGGCTCCATCACAAAAATCATGGGAGCCGTGATCGCTGAATCCGAGACGGCGTGGAACAAGAAGACCAAACAAACCGATGTCTCCATCACGCTGTTCAACTACACCTCTCGCGCCCGAGCCTACACCCTGTTGGCGCGTTGGCCGGAAGAAAACGGAGCCGGTATGGTCAACAACACCATGGGTGGAAGGAAGGAAGCCACCGGTGTTTGGGCCTGGAAATTGGAAACTCTTGAACCCGGTCAAACCGTGACCATAGCGTATCAGTTGAGCGGTCTTGAACGTGGGGATTGGACCGATACCGACGTGTTTTATCGGGGCAGTGCCGATGTGATCGGCGCTTCGAAGATGGACGAGAAACTGCTCGAAGACATTCGAAGACGGGAATCGGTTGACGATCAAGACGATGAGAACGGCGAAGAAGAAGCGGGCGTTGAATCTCCTGCTGAGCTGCCCACGCCCGTCAAACCGGGCCAACAGACACTGATGGGATACGGAGGGGATGAGTGATGGTACAGGGACACACCAAAGAAGACACCAAAGATGCGCTGCACGATGTGGTCACAGAAATGTACGACAAAATCGTGAGGGGCGAAGCGCCAACCATGACCCTGCCCGTGAGGACAAAGAACAACATCGGCTTTGATGAACGGTTGGGCGTGTACAAGTACGGCCAGAAAAGATCGGTCCGTGACGCCACGAGTTTGGGCTCTGCCAAGCAATTGCTGAGAGCCCTCTACGTTGTGGAGTTCATCGAAGGCATGATCAACGAAGGAAAATCGTCCACCTTGAGAGAAATGTACTACATTTCCGAGAGTTGGGGTCTTGGGAAATTCTCAACCCAGAACGAGTCCAACAACCTCGCAGAGGACCTCGAGGTGGTGACAAAATGCATGCGTGAAGACTTCAAACTCCGACCTGAGGAAGACGGAGCCCGCATGATTGGCAACCTGACGCTGCAGGAACGCAATCGGCGAGGTGAATGGATGCGAATCAACGCTCGCGACGATGTTGGTGATTCCGGCTACGGCGTCCCCTACAACGTTGAAGAAGAAAAAATCGAATTGTTGGAACACGACATCAATTTCCTCATGGCCATCGAGACAGGTGGTATGTTTGATCGGCTCATTGAAAACGGCTTTGACGAAACCTACGGCTGCGGCTTGATTCACCTCAAAGGACAACCTGCCCGGTCAACCCGACGAATCATCAAACGAATGAGCGAAGAATGGGACCTGCCGGTCGTCGTGTTCCTCGACGGCGATCCGTGGTCGTTCCGTATTTTCGCCTCCATCGCCTATGGTGCTATCAAAACAGCCCACATCTCTGAATACCTCGCCACACCATCGGCCACCTATCTGGGCATCACAGCTGATGACATCGTGGCCTACGACCTGCCTGCGGATGACCTGTCGTCTAAAGATGAAGAGGCCCTCAAGGCGGAACTTTCCGACCCACGGTTCGCAACGTCTTGGTGGCAAGACCAAATCAACACGATGTTGGAACTTGGTAAGAAGGCTGAACAGCAATCCCTGGCCAAATACGGGTTGGATTTCGTCACCGACACCTATCTCCCGGAGAAACTGGGCGAGTTGGGCTTGGCCTAAGGCTTGGAGCGACCCTTATTGAGGAAGACGGGTTGGTTGATGACAATGCAGCCAGCACCTTCCGCCAAAAGGTCCCCCTGGGCGTTGAGAACGACCCTGGTTTGTGCTGCAGTGCTGCTCATTGGTTTGATGATGATCTCCAGTCAAGCCGACGCCGTGTTCGCTGAATTCGACCCCAGAGAAACCCATGAATTTGAGGTGGAAGGAGAGGGCACGTTCGTGGTGGATGAATCGCTTGAGGACACGTGTTACCGGTTTTACCAGCACGAAGACAACAACAGCATGTCCGTGGAACTGCATCGGGTCGAAGGGTTCGCCCTTGTTGAGAGCCCTCTTGAGCGCAACAGTTGCAATCTCGACTGGCAGCCGATGGCGTCAGACGGCTCGTTGTTTGTCCAGCATGCTTCGTGGACGTTGAACGAATCGGGAGATTATGCGCTTGTTGTAACGTGCGATGAAGCGTGCGGAGACGACCGAGGGTGGCTGGTTTCTGTGGACCGCATGCAAAGCAACATGTTTGCCAACACCTCGCTGGTCGTCGGCTCATTGATGTGCTGCTTTGGTCTGTTTTCTTCCCCCATCGCTCTTATTTTCTACTTCACATCAAAACCCAAGCGGACTCCAAAGGTTATGATGGTCAACGCCAATGGACAGTTGATCCCCATCACTGACCTCACCCCTGAACAATCTGCTCTGGTGGACGGTCAATTGGAACAACAGAGCCGACAGGAGGCCGTTGCCCCCCCGTTCGCTGACACAGCAGAATCGGCTCCCACCGACACCTTCGTTGATGGGCTTTCCGACGTTGCTGCTGGCCAAATGCTCACGACGGAACAGGTGTTTGCCCTCATGAATGGTGATGTTAACGGGGCAAAGGAGCACGCCAAAACCCAACGGAATCAAATCAACAGCGCAGAAGACGCGATCAAGGAGGCGGCCAACGCTGCAGCCATCGCTTCGTGGGACGAAGGGATGGACTTGGCAAGGAACGAACACGAGTCGGTAGGACGGCCACCGAGCCCAAAAACCGTTGAAATTCAACCCACGACGCCGTCCACCACAGAATTCTGGAAAGATTGGGACGAACAGTGAGTTGGACGATGGCTTCATAGAGGGCCCGTCACTACACAACCACAGGTTGAGAAGATGTTGGACCTCGACAAGGCCCTTTATTTGTTGCAGAACAAGGTGAGGCGCAGCATTCTCGAACGCCTGATTCGAGAGCCGCATTACCCCATGCAACTGGCGGAATTGATTGGGGTAAGCCAGACCGCTATCGTCAAACACCTCAAGGAACTTGAATCGGGTCACATGGTGTCAAAGACGAAAGTGGCCTCCGACAAAGGAGGGCCACCCCGCACCATTTATTCGGTTGAGCGAGCCTTTTCAATTCAAATCGACCTCGGTCCGGACTTGTTTCGCTGCGAACAACGTCGACTGCCAGCTGCCAGCCCCGTTCGGTTGGCACCCCGCCTGCCCGAACAGACACGAAGCGTGGCTGAGGCCTTGGGCGGGCGAAGAAAGATAGCCGTAGGAGAGGGGCTTGAACACCTTCGGACCCTTGCTGAAGCCCTGGATGCATTGGACGCTCAGCGCGATGCTATTGTTGCCTTGCATCAACATGTCCGCCAGCGCGTATCGGCTGGTGTTGAAGCGGATTTCAATCGCTACGAGGACCGGAGCATCATTCAATCCATCGTTGAATCCAACGGGACAAGGTTGGACATCAACGAATTGCTCAGAAGGGAACTCGGGAGCGCACAGGATTTGCACACCATGGTTGAGACCCTCAGCCTCCAACTTGAACGCCAGTTGGCCAAGCGAGCTGGACACATTGTTGCTGCGCCCCTCAACACCGACCTGAGGTACTTTCTGGGCCTGAACAAGTGAAGCCCCCGGCGATTTGTTCACCCAACGGTCATTCAAGTGACCCGTCAAACACCATGCTCTCATCTTCGAAGGATTTGAATTCAAGGTGATTTCCAGACGGATCGCAGATGAACATCGTGGCTTGTGATCCGGGCCGACCTGCGTACCTCGTGTAGGGACCCAAGGCAAACGTTTGTCCAGCGATCTCCCATTCTTTGCGAAGGTCGTGCCAGTCATCCCATGCCAGCACGAGTCCGAAATGCATCGATGGAACGGCGTGGCCATCGACCGGGTTGGTGGCAAGAGTTGGCATGGCCTCGACGAGATGGGCCACGATTTGGTGGCCTTGGAAGTTGAACACGCAAGAGTCGAGTTGCTCTCGACCAATCGAACAACCGAGGACGTCTGTGTAGAAGTCCTTGGTTGCGTCCATGTCATTGACCGGAAAGGCCAGGTGAAAGGGGCGGAGGCCCATCCCAACGCCTCGTTCAGAGTTCGTCTTCAGAGAGGACTGAAATCAACGACGATTGCTCAGCAATGCGCTTGTTGACGTCATCTCGTCGGCCTTTGCCAACCAAATAAACAACGCCAAGAAGGGCCAGGGTCAAGACGATCACTGCAAACGGTAGTGCAGTCTTGCCAACGACCTCTGAGGCGGTGTCTAAGAAGGGGCTGTTCGATTCAAGAGCAGTGGTAATGGCCCGAACGTTGTCGCCTTCATCGGATTCAACGATTTCGTTCATTGGGTCAACAACAACATAGACGCCCTTGGATCCAGCAGAGACAGGATACAGAAGATAAAGTTCGATTTCCTTGGATTCCTCTGATGCGTCAGGCGCCAGCAGAGCTCCGACGACTTGGCGCATGACCACGCGCTCTTCATCGCAACCATTGGCACGGAGTTCTCTCTTGACTTCAGTGTCATCCACGTCATCGTACTCGCAAAGAACAATTTCAATGTCGGTTGCGTGTACGTTCCCTGTGTTGGCAAGTTTGATGCCAATACGGATGGTTGAGTCCACTTCTCCACTGAATGAAGGTGGGGCAATGATCTCAACAATCTCGAGGTTCGGTGCGCGTAGGCGCAACGTAACGATGAATTCGTTGGTGTCAAAGTCTTCTCCATCCCATTCTGGGGAGTCGTCATGATCGCCGTCGTCTTCCATGTTCCCGTGCATGGAGGCCACCTTGAGACCCAGATTTCGGGTCACCAATTTGGCTTCGGGGCTGATGGAAACAGCCGCGACAACAGCATGTGTTTCGTAAGGAGCCATCTCCGGGAGCCGGTATTCCATGATGTCCGTGAGATGAACACACTCGTCCTCTGGGAAGGAGGAAGCGGTAGAGAGCATCTCAATGCACGGTTCTTCAAGGACGACGTCTGCACTGATTTGCTTGAGCATGAACCATTCAACGTTCCATCCCGTCAGTTGATTCATGCCGGGCAAGGTGTTCCACAACAGGGTGTCACCGTCGATTTGAGCAGTGTGGTTGTTGAGGGTGGGGACATCGGGAACGTTTCCTTGGTTGGTGACGTTGAAGGCAAATCGGACGATGCGGCCGGGTGCTGATGTCTTCACGGAATTGTCAACCGTTGGGTCCATCGAAATTTGCATGTCGTGGAACTCGTTCACCACCACGGTGAGTGTCACAGCGTCTCGCAAGCGGGTTTCACGGCCGGTAGCGTCGGGGTAAGCTTCCTCCGAGAAGGCTTGAAGCACCACGGTGTAGGTTCCGGCTTCGACCCGCTGTGGGACGTTCATGAGGACATCGAAACTTTGGTAGTTGCCAGGAGAGAGTTCCATGAGGTTCTCACGTGGGATTTGGAGATCCCAGATGACGTCCACTCCAAAGGCATCGGTCACACGAGCCAATCGGAAGTCAAACCGGTCTGGTCCGTTACCGTCGTTTGAAACGGTCATGGGCAAGGTCATCTGCTCGCCTGGATTAACGCTCAACGTTGTGCCCACATCGGGGTCAATGCTGGCGTCGAGAACGAAGACGTGCTCGACCGTTGTGGAAAGAATCACAGAATCTGAGATTCGAGGGTACCCATCCAAGTAAGCCTTGAGGGTGATCGCGGGGCCAAGGCCGGCCGTAGCGTTTCTCGGTGCGCAAACTTCTACGGTCACCGTTTTTGTGATGGCATCCGCGCTGCCTGGAATGAGCCAGGCAATGGGGTCGCCCAGCCCGTCACCTACATCTTGAGAGCCTGCGGCGTTGGTGAAATCAACATTAACAACCCAATGTTCTTCCTGCCAGGCATCGAGTGAGATGCCGTCAGGTTTGGCCTCGGGAGCACCTGGGGTGACGAAGACGAGGTCGCCGGAATCGAAGTTTTTGGTCACGGCCACGGGGTACGTTGCGCAGTCGCCTGGTTGAACGATTTCGCTCCTGTCGTCAATGGAGAACTCAATGTTGCCAGTTGAACGGATTGAGACGAAAACGCCCAGTTCCAAGATGTCGTAGGTGCCACTTTGGACGGATTTGATGGGTTCGCCTTCTGACCAACCCTTGACGTAGATCACGAATGCACCGGGGTCCTCTGAGGTCGGTACGCTGACTTCGAGGTTCTTCGTTGCAGATTGACCGGGGTCAAGTTCCACTCGGGTCGGGAAGTTCACCTGCCAGCCAAACGGCAAAAGCCATTCTTGCTGGCCTTCAAGGCTGCTTGGGTCCCAAAAGATGAACGCATCGTTGACGTTTCCAGTGTTGGTAATGGTGATTGAGAAGATGGCTGTTTGGCCCTGTTCAACGTCAGCCATGCTGTGCGAAGTGTCGAGATTGATGCCGTGGACCACGTCCATGAGTGTCAGTGTCACCAGTTCGTTTTGAATGGCGGGATCCTTGTAAGATTGGGCTAATACTCGTATGTCCGCGAGTTCATCGCCGTTGGCCTGATAGATTGACGGGGCTTGAACACGCATGTAGAAACGAATGTTTTCTCCGCCTTCCAGGAAGATGGGGGTGTCAGGGAAAATGCTGGAGTGGTTGGATGCAAAGTAGAGGTTTGCCGTCCAGTTGAGTGGGACGCCGGAGATGTTCAAGCCGTAGGTGTCTGCCACCAAATCGGAGGGTCCGGGAGTGGAGTTGTTCATCGTGACGTTGTAGATGGTTTGCTGTCCTGGTTCAATCACGTGATAGAAGGTTTCACCCACGTCAAACTCCACGTCAACCTGACCGGTTAGGACGTGAGAATAGCACACCGTGAACCGGTTGTTGTTGCCTTCCTCGTTGCATCGGTTGGTGTCGGACCAGGCGACGTGAGCTCCGCTACCGAGGTCATTGGCAAAGGCTGGTGGCATACCGATGCTGGGAGATCGGCCGCTGTTGGGTCCCAATTTATTTGAATTCCAAGACGTGATTGCAGATATTTCCCACGGGTCAAGAGCCGTAGCGCCGTCGCCGACTTCGTTGGTCTGGTTCAGGCGGGTGTACAGAACCTCTTCGTTGGCTGAGAGGTTTCCGGAATCCACCCATGCGATGTGAACGTTGTTTTGGTCATCGGTCAACAGAGACGGGAACACCGAGTTGCCGGCCCACGGGGACGCAGGGGGCAAACCGCCTTGACCTTCGACGTTGGAGATTGGGGTGTCGTTGATCCTCTTGATGGCGTACGTGGAGAGGCCCTCGTCGGCTCCATCCCACAAGCCGGCGCCTTGGAGACGCAGTTTGGTGTAGAACACTTCGTAATTCACGTCCTTTTCGAACCCGTAGTTTCGGCCGTCCATCCATGCGATGTGCGTGTTTCCTTGTTGGTCGACACCAATCGAAGGGTGGAAAGAGTAGGCGTCGTCAATGGTCACGCGTGTGTCGTTGACAACCACCAAGTGGCCTTCCGAGCCAAGTCCCGTGTCCTCCGCGTACACGCCACCTGATGACGTGGTACCCGAGACACCAGGAACGAAGGTTGGGTCGTTGTTCATCTTGGCGTAGGGGTCAAGAACGCTCATGTAGATCTCACGTGAGTTGTTGGTGGAAATGTACACCATGGCTTCAACGAGAAGAGCCATTTGGTTGGTGCCGGTACCCGATGGGAATTCGTAAGCTTGTCCGCCAGCGTCGGTGTTGGCCATGGTGTTGCCTGGGCAATTTCTTGTCTGTGTGGAAACCACGCCGTTCGGGCATTGAACCAGGTCCATGAAGTGAGATTGGATGTTACCTGCCCCACCGTAACCTTGGCCGTACAAACCAACGGGAATGACACCTGCGTTCAAGCAGTTGTCGTGGGCTTCCTGGATGGAGGCTTTGTCGTCGGCTTGCTGTGAGGGGTCGCCGTCTTTGGGTCCTTCATCCGACACTGGAATGACAATCTTGGTGGCGTTGGGGTTCCAACGATGGTCGTCTCCAGTGGGCGGGTTTCCGGGCACGTTGCCGGCTGCGTCTTTCCAGGAGAGGCAGGCCCAATTGGATCCGGGGCCCCAGTCTTCGCCGGAATAGCCGGAGTAGGTGTTGCCGTTGTAGACAGTACCTGGCAACTTGCGGATACCGCCGGAGTCGTCACCCGGTGTTTGACCCAGTGGAGTGGTGCGTGGACCGGCGTTTTGGTTGAAGCCAGCACAGTTGCCTTGGCTGGCCGCACCGGGGAGGGTGTTGCCAAGGCCGTAAATGGTTTCGTATACGGTCATGTTGGCCACTTCGAGCATGGGTTTGATGCCTTGGAAGTAGCCGCCGTTTGCGAAGTTGCCGCCGTAAACAACGGTACAAATGTCGGCCCATTCCGTGTACATTGAACCGGATGTGTCAACGATAAACGCCAATTCGACCTTTCCACCTCGGGTGTCATCCCAGGCGATTTGAACGTAATCGTTTGCGTCAACCACCACGTCAGGATGGCCTTTGTGACCAATAATTGGGGTCAGGAGGGTGTCGTCAAACAGGGTTACGGCGGCACGTGCACCGAAATCAGGTTGGATCATGGAGTAGTAAATTTGAGGTTGGTTGAAGTACCGGTTGAGTTCGTCGAAATTGTCTTGCCAAACAATGTGAACGTTGTTTTGGCTGTCGATGTCCAACGCCGGCCAGTCGCGATTTTGAGATCTTCGTTCGATAATGGTGTCATCGATGGCCGTGATGGTGCCATCGGCAGATGCCATGCCGTCCATCGGTGCGGCCCATGGTGAAATGGCGGTGTACATGATGGCGTGCTGTCCGGCCCTGTCCGCCCAAACAACGTGGATGCGGTCGAGGTCGTCCACTGCGATATCAGGGTGCCAAACCTTGTGCAGTCCAGCGTTGGTGATTTGCGTGGCGTCGATGAGGGTCTCGCCGCGAGGCGAGAGCATGGAATAGTAGAGGTGGAGTTTGTTTCGTGTCCAAACGACGTGCACGTTACCTTCGCTGTCCGCAACGACGGCGGCTTGCTCGTCGGAAGCGGTTCCTCCGTCGACGATTTGGACGGCTTCGGTGATGACGACGGTGTTGGCGCTAACAGGAACGCTTGCAATCAGCAACGACGACATAACGGACAGGACCATTAACGAGGCCAGACTAAGGGATTTGACTTTTTGACGCATAAGAACACCTCAAGGTAACAAAAATACCAGCGTCTTCTCCTACTTAACCGCGCTCCCTTGGCGTCAGATGTTAAGGGCGGCCACATTGTGAAAAGCGACGCACTCGGAGCCATCTGAAAGGCGTTCAAGCCCATTCGTCTGGGTCAAAGCCCGAGCCGAACGACATCTTTTCATCAAACTCAACCTTTGCTGGAGGGCTTGATGGTTCTGATGCTGCGCCTTTTCGACTTTCAGCTTTGGATTTGGCCCAGTCATCCACCGGCCCGGGCTTGCCCAACCCTGGCCCGTAAGAATACTTGATTTCGTGAATGAGTGCCAATTTCGCCAGCCAAAGTTTGCGAAGGCTGTTCATGAATTCGTTCTTCGTCAAGCCGTCGTACCAGATTGGTAAGCTCACGTTGAAGGCTTGGAGGGGGCCTGGCTTCGCATCACCCTTGTGTCCCATGTGGATGGCCCAGTCTACGCCGGTACGAATCAGGTGAAGCCGGCTCTCGTGAACCCACTCACTCCAATCGCTTTCCTCATCGTCCATGTGGCTGGCCATCTCTTGCTGTTGGCCCTCATCGACTCGAGTCATGCTGGAAATAGCCACCAAGTCACGTTGTTTAGGGACAACCACCGCGAACATGTGACCCTGTTTCCCCCCGGGATACTTGACCATAAAGTGGCCGTGTGCACGGGGATCGTTCTGGGACTTTACAGTGAGGCGCTCCTCGGTAAACCACGCTTTGAGTCGGTTTACCACGTCGTCGGGCGACATGGTTTGGCCACGGGCTCATCCCGTTTGAAGCCCACCCTAATTCACGCGAGCGAGGAGACCCCTCAACCTGTCCATTTGTGATTTTTTCATCCAGCGACGTGTCCATGCTTTTTTGATGTCCACCAGTGCATCCCATCCCCAAGCGAAACTCATGCCGCACCACCAAAAGACGGGGAAGCAGAACATGTAGAACACCAGCATGGCTCCGGCCTCTGCAACAACGCCGGTTCCAAACACGTGGACCCAGTTCCATCCAAGTTTGGCCGCCAAGGTGTCCTGTGCGTTAACGGCAAGGAGCAACCAACCACCGGCGATGAGGGGCCAAACGATCAATGAACCAAAAAAACCTGCTAAAAACTGATAGCTCGTTCGGGCATCAAGGCCTTCATCGGTTGAATCTCCCAGCAACCGTCCAAGAGCGATTTGGACACCGTATGCCGTTACGGTAACGGGCAACAGAGCAAACAGCATACTGAGTTTGAGCAGGGCTAATGGCAGTGCGGAGAGGTGAGCGCGTCGTAGGCCTTCGGCCTTCTTGTTCAAATCCCGGGCATCGAGACCTGCGTTATCGAGAATCGTCGCTGCTTCCTTGGCTTCCTCCATGCCCGGGGCCTCGAGAGGTTGCGGGGGGAATGCAGGGGTGCGACCCGGCCATGTTGAGCGAACCTCACGGGCGGCGTGGACCTCGTCCTTCCATTCCTTCAACGGCCGATTGGATCTGTTGGCCCGGACGTGGGCGAGGAGGTGAAGTGCTCGGTGTTCTGTCCACGAAGCCGTGTCGGGGGTGTGATGAGGAAGGCGGTCACGTAATTTATCCCGCAGCGAGTTGACCGAATCTGCGGGTGGTTCCACCCAATCCCCAATTTTCACCGCCTCCACAAGCGGAGAGGGCACGTCGGAGGGAGCAATTTGAATCGGCTCTCCAAATTCGACGTATTGATCGGTTCTGAACAGGTCGCGGCGACGGAAATGAAGGCCTACAGGAACCAGATGAGGCAAAGGAAGATCGCTCGCAATGGCAAGGGCTGATGCGGCCAGGACGGTCCGCATTGGGCCGGTCTTGAATCGTATCATGTGAGACTCACTGTGGCTGGTCCCCTCCGGAAACAAGACACAACCAAACCCGTTGGCTACGCCGCTTGAGAGCGCCAGCAGCGAGCGCCCATTCAAATGCGCTGCCTCTTCCTCAGTGCATCCTCCACGAAGCAATTCTGCCCTGCGAACCACCGGCTGAACCGCCAACCGCCGGGTCCACCACGAGAGAAGAGGACGAGTCACCAAATCATGACGGGCCCCCACGACGAATTCCTTGGGATGATGGAGGAAAATGCCGAGTGGGTCCATCAAACCGTTGGTATGCCAGCCACAGCACATGGCCCCACCTCCATCTCGGAGAAGGCGTTCGTGACTGGAAGACGATGTCGTTCGGAATTGAGCAGCAGAAACTCGCCGGCACAACCAAAATGCTATCTTGGTCCAAACAAACGATCCTGGGACACTGGAGTTGTAATTTGGCAGTGGAGCGGACAGCAACCGCCCCATGTTCATCCTCTTTGCAGATGCCGACAATTCAGGGAGAGTTTCCTCAATGGTCGTCCCTGGTTGGTCGGTCATGCCATCGCCTCGGAAAGGGATGCAAGAGCCTCGTGATCAGCCTCAATTGACGTTACGTTCGGCCACATCGACATCAATGTTCCACCACCATCCCCAGGTGTCCGAGGAATCACGTGCAGGTGGACATGGGGCACCTCTTGTCCTGCCAAAGAGCCATCGTGAACACAGATGGTAAAATCACGTGTTGAAAAGTGGAGCCCCAAACGTTGTTGTGCTTCGATAACACCCTCCATCAACGCTGCTCGTTCGTGGGGTTCCAATTCAGCCATCCGTTGTACGCCTCGTTCTGGCACCACCAGCGTGTGACCGGGGCGACGAGGGAAGACGTCAAGAAAAGCGTACCATCCATTGCCGCGGGCCACGGGGTGCGAAGGAACTTCGCCCGAAAAGATCCGCTCAAAGACGGTGGTCATCAACGCGTGCGAACACACGCCATGATTTGTTCATTGTGGAGTGAGCAACCAGTGGCCACCGGTTCCTTTCTTCAGCGCCAACGTACCGATGGTTCCTTTTTGATCCACCGTGATGTGGTGAAGGAAGTCGTCGTTGGCCTCAGGGTAGTCTTCACGGACAAAGGAGCCGCGGGACTCTTCCCGAGCCATTCCACTTCGAACCGAGGCCATCACCATTCGGATGGCGGCTTGGGTGCGAAACACCTCGAGGAGGTTGGTGTTGGCGAACAATGAGGTTTGGTCAACGTGAAGCGACTCGGCTTGGTGTTCCAACCCCTCCAGCTTGACCATCAAGTTTTGAAGCGATGCTTGCGAGAGGGACATGGTGGATGCGAGCGCTGCTTGAAGAGAAACCGTGAGGGTTCCACAACGCACAACGTGCGTTGCGTCGGTGTCGTCCAGCATGGCCGAAAGGTCCCCTTTCGCCTCGTCTACGGCCTCAGAGAGGTTTTCGGTGGAGGCAAATGTTTGGGATGCTGTCCATTCTGCTGCGTGTGTACCCGCGGCTGTCCCGGTGCACAGAGCATCGAGAAGGCGGTTTCCGGGAAGCGCCGCCGTGCCGTGAAGGCCGCTGCAAGAAGCATCTCCCGCAGCGTAAAGCCCGGTGAACCAGCGCGCCCAAGACCCCGTAACGCAACGTCCGTTCTTGTCAACGGGCAGCCCACCAATGGTGTGGCCTACGGTATGAGAAATGGGAACGGTTTGACGAGCCATGTCGATACCGGTTCGTTGTTTCACGAGGCGGAAGGTCGAGGCCCACCAAGGTGCTGAGTCCCCGAGGTTTCTGGCATCGAGCACAGGTTGTACGGCTTGCTGAACAGCTCGAACCATCTCGAGAGGGGTGGCACCGAGTTCAAGTTCTGCGCCCGTTGCCTCGTGAAGCACAGCACCGTCGAGGAGAAGGCCGGTTGGCAACATCACGTTGGTTCCCTCGATCATTAGGGGGTGATGGGTCATGAATTCCATGTCCCGCAGAACCATGCCAGCGCGGAAGGCGATGTCCATACCCAACCCGACGGTTCCATCACCAAAGGCACCTTCAAACCCCTCGTCTGCCACGATGAGAGCTTTGCATTGCAAGCCAATGACTCGGCCGTTGACCATGTCCAAGACAACCAGGCCGTCCACGGATTGATCGCTGTGCACGAGCGTGAGAGGTATCTGGTCGCCGCGGCGGACCACCCCGTGCCTCATGGCTTGCTCTTCTCCCACTTGTTGCACTTGGAGGCCTGTTGAACTCCCCGCATCGGTGGTTCGGGGCTGAGCGTGCCCGATGGCTCTTCGAACCATGGGCAGGCCCTGAAGGTCTCGACGATAATTCACGCCCCGGCGTTCTAGCAGATCGACCTGCTTTATCGCCATGGTTGTCGTTTCGGCGACGATGTCTTGGTCGGAAAGGAACGCCCCGCATCGAATGGTGTCTTCCCTGTGAGAGCGAGGATTGTTTTCCTGGATGGAGGCAGACAGTCCGTCAAGCGCGGAAAGTCCGGGTTGCCCAAGAGCGGTGGTTGACATCATGAGGGTGCTGGCGCCACCGCGTGCGGCTTCTGCAGCTGCGCGTAGGGCAGCGGGTCCATCCCCCAAGACGACAACATCCCATGCTTCCATGACAAATCCTCTCAAGGCTGGCCAAGCGGGGGAGCGTCATAAGGTACGCGCTTGCTCTGTGTGGCCCTTCGCATCCAATCAAGCCTGCCTTCAAGGTTCAGGGAACGGGCGCTTGCTCCAAAGACGGGCGCGCTCCAATGCCCAAAACCGTTGACGCAGATAGCTGCCTGCTCGCCGCATGACCTTGGTTTTGAGAACATGAGATTCCAACACAACACCGGATTCATCACGCAGAATAACTTGAACGAAACGATCGCCTTGGATTCGATCTGGCCAAGCGACACCCAGCCACAAAACGACGCCTTGTTGGAGGTAACGAGGGACCCAGTCAAGGGCATCGTCCTCACCATTGGCGTTGAGTTGAACCGCATCGCGGGGTGGTGGGCAAGGCTGCAGTTCAAACCGGTGATCGCGAGAGAAGGGATCTCCTCCGGGGCAGAGCACCTCAATCCGGGCTGAAGCACGCTCAAACAGCTGATTGTTCAGGACGATGAACAAATGACCCGAGCCTTCGGGGCAGGTTGGGTCAAGCGCCACGTCCATCCTCCAGGAGGAGCGCAGGAGGTTCGAATCGCCTCGGAGGAGATCTTGTTGAAGCCGTTCAAGGAGTTGAAAGGCCCCAGGTTGCCAGACTTGTGCATGATTGAGAAGACGTTGCAGTGACCTCCAGTTGAATTTGGCCTCAGGATCCAAAAGAACCGAGGAAAGGGCGTCTGGTCGGATAAATTCTTTCAGTTCTTCGATCGCGCCCACGTCGTCGATTTCTCCATTGGCATTCAGGAACAGGATGTACAACACACGCTCCCATGATTGGTGTTTGTCGTAACCTGGAATGAGTGATTCGTGGAAGGAATCCAACCAGGACGACCAGTCAAGAACAAGATCGGGGTCAAGGTGAAGGACAATGAGTTCGCCGAGGATGGAACCCAATTGGGTGGGGTGGTGTGTCGGCGCATGATGTACCAAACATGGCATGGCATCTCCTTGTTGGACCACTGCATCGATGGTGAAAGCCGAATGAAACAAATGGGCCAGCCCCATGGTCATCGCCAGCAGAAACGAAAGGTTCCATACCGTGGTTTCCACCTCTATTACCGTGCTCAAACTCAACAGAAACAAGGCCGATGTGCCGAGCAAAGCGTTCACTGAATGATGGCGGCGTACGTCACGAATTCCTTCGAGGATGCGGTCCATGCCGGGTTGAGAGCGCAACGATTGCCGCCCGCCTGCGATGTTTTCATCGATTTCGCGGAGGGAGATGCGCGCTTGGATGGACTGCCAAAGGGCCTCACTCGCCAACAGCGGTGGGCCCGTACAAAGCACCAGAGGGGCTCCCCAAATCAGCAGGGTGTACCCGGGGTGAGGGAGGGTTTGTCCGGGATAGAGAACCGAAAGAAAGGCGACCGAAGCTATGGAGAAGCCGAATGCAAGCCGAAGCGTGAGAAGGGCTGGATGGCGAGCAAGTGTCCCGGCCTGAAGTCGGAGGTCTTCCTGTCGTTGCCACTTTTCCTGTGTCCGTTCCACTGGGTTTTCTGCCCTAGCAAACCCGTGGCCGTACGGGTCGGGGAGTTGACTTCGTGGCTCGTTGTCACTTGGCATGGGGCGTCGTTCTTTCCACGAGAGGGTTGTATATGCCTCTTCTCCACAACTTCAACCGTTCCTTGGTTACTGCGTGGCGGGCGTGGCAGGATTCGAACCCGCGATCTTCGGCTTAGGAGGCCGATGCATTATCCAGCTGTGCTACACGCCCAACCGTTGCTGGACAGATGCCCATCAAGATGATTCCGACGTCAAGCCACGCCGTTGGCGCCCACCATGGCGACTTCCTGGAGGAAGCGTTCGAGTTGAATGCGAGGTTGAGCGGACCGTTGCAACCTCATGTCGCAGTTCGATAAAGCGTTGAGCAGCAACGCAAGGGTGTCGTCTTGGAAATGGGATCGACCCCGTGTCAGGAAAGCATGAACTCGGTCCACCACGTCCCTAGCATCAAGCTCATGCGTGGCCATCATGTTGTCCAACGCCCCCATGGCACCTTTGAGAACACGGCTATTTTTGTTGCCCTGGCGTTCCCATTTCCAATCGTGCACTCGCCCTCGCAGCGCTTCTTCCATCATCAACTGGACATCGCGCAACGAGGTGTTTGCCATGAGGGTTTGAACATGGGAGCGGTCGTCAAGAAGGTTGCGTTGAGCAAGCAGCTGCGTGATAAAAATGGCCTGGCGAAGATTGCCGTTGGACACGTGTGCAACATCTCCCAGCAAACCTCGCGCTGCCTTGTGGTTCTCTCGATTGAGAATGGCGTCAAGGCGTTGTTCGATCATCGTCCTCGAGGGTGCTGGCAATCGAACGTGTTGAGCCCTGCTTCTCAGCGCCTCAATGATTCGAGAAGGGGTATGTGTGGTGAAGATAAAACGGGCGCTGCGGCTACTTTCTTCCATCATGCGGCGAAGGTAGGATTGACGCGCATGGCCCAGATGGTCGGCGTCTTCGATGACAATGATTCGAGAAACCGGTGCCAAGGCCCCCGGTGAAAGTCCGGTTTCCTCGCCCGCAGGAGCTGGGCTGTCGCTTGGGCTGACTGAAAGAGATTGGTCAAACGCATCCAAACTTGTCCGACCGGCCAGTGTGTCTTCGGATCCCGAGCCCTCGGGCCGAAGAAAGGCTTCGAACGTTGCCATGGCGCCTGCGGTTCTTGCCAAATCGCGAGCCTGGAGCACGTGTGTCGTGGACTCCCATGACGGCCCAAGCACCTGACGGCAGAGCAATCGATAGGCCGCAGTCTTGCCTGAGCCCGCAGGTCCTGAAAGCAAGAGGTGGGGTGGGTTGGCTTGGAGTGAAAGACGAGTCAGGGTCGACACAATGGTTGCATCGGCCACCAACTCACTGAACAAAACCGGTCGGTGGGATTCCAACCACATTGCACCCATGACCTAAACATCAGTCAACGGTCTTTCAACCCTGCGAGGGGCGAAGTTCACTCTGCGTTAAGGCGCTTGGTGCCGTGGCGGCGGAGTTTCATGAAGATGCGAGATCCGCAACCTTTGCAGCTGATGCCGTTGCGTTCTCGGTGGAAAGATTCGATGCTTCCGCAATCGGCACACTTGTAGTCAACGAGTTCAACCATGGTATTCTCTCCGGTCTTGCCCAAATCGCTCCCCGTTTTGAATGTGTTCATCCCGAATGCGCCCCATCATGGCGTCAAAAACGCACGGTGAAATCGCCATTAGTCGGCCTTCGAAGACCAAACTGGCCACCTTCAACATCACCACGGTCTGTGGGCGATGCAACGCTGCACACAGGGTCTCAAGTGGCATCTGAAGCTCCACGTTCTCGATGAGGTCGAGGGTTTCAGAGCAGGTCCAATCCTGGATGAGACGGCGATCAAAAGTGAAGGCCGCCACCTACCAAACCGGGGACCATTCGAATGCGACTTTCAGCGTCAAGAGCCATTTCAGCCAATTCAGAGGTGTTCACGAGTTGGTCGTTCACGAACACCCATGTGCCGTTGGCGCCCTCTGCTCGCTTCGTCAGCTCGGCTTGGGTCATGACGACCTCGGAGTGCCCGGTAGCATCAGCGATTTGAACCACGAATGTTGGGTCTGTGCTGCCTCCGATGAGACCTGGCATCAAACGAATTCGGCTGTCGGCTTCCAAGGTCATCTTGGCCAAATCGCTGGTGCTCACCATTTGGTCGTTCACGAACACCCATGTGCCCATGGCGGCTTCTGCGCGGTCGGTCAATTCGGCTTGGGTCATGACGACCTCGGAGTGCCCGGTAGCATCGGCGATGTGAACAACGTATCGAGGGGCATCTTGACCGCCCACCAGCCCTGGCATGAGCCTGATTTGGCTGGTTTCATCCAAGTTCATTTCAGCCAAGTCGTTGGTGCTGACCATTTGGTCGTTCACGAACACCCAGGTGCCTTGGGCGGCTGCCGCCTTATGGGTGAGTTCTTCTTGGGTCATCTGGACCACAGAGTGGCCCGTCGCATCGGCAATTTCAACATTAAACTTCTTCGGTTCCTGCATGGTTTATTCCTCACAGGTCCATGCTGTTCAAGAGGATATAAACTCGAGACATGTGCCCTCCAACCGAACCATCCAAGCGGTTCGCTAGGCCTGGTGGTTCACGAGAAACAACGACTGCGAGGGCGGATAAACCCTACAGTTTCAAATTGGCCTGTCGTGCCAAAAGATGGACTTGCATGCTGTGTTCCAGCATGGCTGCGTTGGCCCAAGCCTGATCGAAATCCGCTCCGACTGCGTACGCTCCATTCCCGCGGATGACCACGCAGCGCATGCCCCCTTGCTTGAGGGCCTCTGCTACCTGGCGGAGGAAGTCTTCGGGATGATCGGGGTCGGGGTCCACAACCACGATTTTCCCGATGTGCTGTCGGCCGACGTCATCGATGGGGTTCAGCACGATCAGGTCTTTTTCACAACTGGCGGCGGTCGTGTGAGGCCCGTGCATGTGAACAACGGCTGCAGGCCCGCCGGTGACCATGGAAACGGAGGCCAGGACAACCTCAAGAGCGTGCCAATCAACCGGGGCGCCCCTTGGAGAAGGGGTCCCCAAATACGCACTGCACAGGCTTCGTTCGTTCATCCGAGGCAAGGGTGTCATGTGACGACTTGAGATCATGACGTTGGGCTGCTCGGGGTGAAGCATGGCCACGCTTCCCATGG
>QXXW01000107.1:0-13928 GCA_009887255.1 Candidatus Poseidoniales archaeon
GCCGAATTGTTCTCAATTTCTCCCCTTGAAGAGCAGTTGTGTTGGATTTCGAAGTGCGACGAAGACCACGAGGTACCAGTTGTGCAACAGCGGATTTCTCGTTGGATGCGGTGGCTCAATCGCCAGTAACCATCGCGGGATTGAAAAACCGAGTCTCGCTCCTCAAGATTGGGGACAAGGATGTCAGGCTACATCACAGGACTGGATTCACGCATGGTGCTTGACAGCCGAGGACGGCCCACCGTTGAAGTGGACTGTTATGTGGACGGCTCCCTCCTTGGCAGGGCCATCGTCCCATCCGGGGCATCAACCGGCGCTTACGAGGCGCTCGAACTCCGAGACGGCGACAAAACTCGATACATGGGGACGGGCGTTGACAAGGCAGTTGGAAACGTCAAAACACACCTTGAGGAAGCCCTGGTGGGACTTCCAGTCGATCAGCAGAACGTGATTGATGAGGTGATGATTGAACTTGATGGAACCCCCAACAAATCTAAAATTGGGGCCAACGCCATTCTCGGCGCCTCCATGTCTTGCCTCCACGCCGGGGCTGCACTGCATGAATTGCCCCTTTGGAAATACATCGGAGGCGTGGCAGGGGGACTGATGCCGGTTCCAATGTTGAACATCCTCAACGGCGGCGCTCACGCCGCATCAAACGTCGATGTTCAAGAGTTCATGGTGATGCCACACGGTTTTGATTCATTCCAGGAAGGCTTGCGAGCAGGCGTTGAATGCTATCATGCCCTGCGCACGGAGCTCAAGAAGGACGGGTTGTTGGGTGGCGTCGGCGACGAGGGGGGCTTCGCACCCAATCTCCCATCCAATGAAGACGGCCTGAAGTACATGGTTCGGGCGATTGAGGGGGCTGGGTACTCCACTGATGACATCGGCATCGCTCTGGATGTGGCCGCCACGGAGTTCTTGAAGGAAGATGGGTACCACATCGACGGCAAAGTCCTTTCCAGTGAATCCATGGTTGAAATGTACGAAGGTTGGCTGGATGCTTACCCGATTCTGTCCATTGAAGACGGCTTCGGCGAAGACGACTGGCGCGGATGGGCGACGTTTACCAAAGCCAACGGCCACCGGGTGCAGAGTGTGGGCGACGATTTGTTCGTCACACAGTCTGAACGGCTTGCTCAAGGGATTGAACTCGGCGCAGCCAACGCTATGTTGGTCAAACTCAACCAGGTTGGTACCGTGACGGAGACTTTGGAGGCCATGGATTTGGCTTCGACCAGCGGATTGCGCAATGTTGTGTCGCATCGAAGTGGGGAATCGGAAGATGTGACCATTGCTGACCTTGCTGTAGGGACCCGCGCTGGTCAAATTAAAACCGGTGCTCCTGCACGCTCAGATCGTGTTGCAAAATACAACCAATTGCTCCGAATTGCAGAGGATGTCACCGATTACCGCTCTCCATTCTGATTCAGGAAAAAAACCGCGGATTAAATACCCCTCCCTCCGACCGGCGTCCATGAAACGCCTAAGTGCCGCTTTGATTATTGCCAGTTTGCTAATCGCTACCGTTCCGATGACCGTGTCAGCTGACGAAACACAAGACATTCCGACCAACGCCGCCAACACAGGCAGCCATGACAGTTTGGTGGCTGCCTTGAACCACGTTAATTTGACGTCGGTTCTCGAAGGAACCGGCCCCTTCACGGTGTTCGCACCAACCGACGCCGCCTTCACAGCAGCAGGTGTTGACCTGAATGACTTCGACACCGAGGCAGAGAACGACACGCTCCGGGACATTTTGCTCTATCACGTCTTCTCTGGGTCCGTTCCAGCATCCGCCGTGACCGACGGCATGGAGGCCACCATGGCCAACGGCGACAACGTCACCTTCACCGTGGCCCCTACCGGAGCGGTTTCCGTTCAAGGAGCCAACGTTACTACCGCCGACGTAAACGCCAGCAACGGCATCATCCATGTCATCGACCAGGTTCTTCTCCCGCCTGCTGACACCCCTGCAACGCTAGGCAGTTTCGTGGAAGTGGCTTCTTCCACCGGCGTCCACACCCTTCTGGTAGAAGCACTCAACGTGACCGGTCTTGGAAGTGAGCTGTCCATGGGAGGCAACTTCACCGTCTTCGCACCAACAGATGCCGCCTTCGGCGCTGCGGGCGTGGACTTGGCGTTCATCCAAGACGAATCCAATGTTGATGCCCTCGCCTACATTCTCGCCAATCATGTTGTTGAAGGGGTTGTGATGGCCGCTGACGTGACCGATGGAACGGACGTGATCACACTCTACGGGGCTCTCGTTACCACCACCGTTGCCAACGGAGCAGTGTCCATTGCAGGCGCCACCGTAACCACCGCTGACGTCGCAACCGACAACGGCGTTATTCACGTGGTTGACGCCGTGTTCACCCTCCCGTCCGAGGAACAAACGATGGTGAACATCATCCTTCGGGAAGGCGATACGAACAACGACGGCGAAATCACATGGTCCGAATTCGTGGCCTTTGTTGCCGATGGTGACGAAGATTACGCTGAATCAGAGGACGCCATGATTTCGATGGCCAACTTCAACCAGTCCGATGCAGACTCCAACGGCATGCTCAACGCAACAGAACTGTTGACGTTTGCCGCTTTGGAGAACACCTACCTTTTGGACATTCCTGCAACTGCCCAGTCCACTGGAATGCACACCGCACTTGTTGCTGCCCTCTCTCAAGCAGGACTGGTCGAAACGCTCCAGGGAGACGGACCGTTCACGGTCTTTGCACCCACAGATGCAGCTTTCCAAGCAGCCGGTATCGACCTTGCATCCTTCGACACGCCAGAAGAGAACGCAACCCTTGCCGACATTCTCCTCTATCACGTTTACTCGGGCGCAGTTGCATCCTCTGCTGTGACCGACGGTCTGTCCGTTAACATGGTGAACGGAGACGAGGCAACCTTCTCCGTCGCCAATGGCGTTGTTAGCATAGGTGGTGCGAACGTTACGACCGCCGACGTGGCAACAACCAACGGTGTCATTCACGTTATTGACAAGGTGTTGATGCCGCCAGCGGGTGACATCTGCTACAACATGGTTTCTCACACCATCGTAGTAGGCGCTTCCAATATCGAGTGCAATTCCTACATGTATGTTGAAAACTTCTCCATGATGGGCCAAACAATCACGGGATGTTACAACACCGTGACTCACATGGTCTCAAACGTCAGTGAAGCAATTTGCGCTGCTTACATGTGGACTCCAGCAGTGAACCTTGCGATGACCGCAAGCGCAACAACCATCCACACATCGTTGGTAGCTGCTCTCGCCGCCGCCGGTCTCGTTGAAACGGTGTCCGGAACCGCTGACTACACTGTCTTCGCTCCAAGTGACGACGCCTTCACTGCCGCTGGCATTGACCTGGACGCTTTCACGACGACCGAGGAAATTGCTGTCCTCGCTGACATCCTGCTCTACCACGTGGTGCCCGGCACGACCCTGTCAACCGACCTGACGGAAGGCTCGACCACGGTCGTTGCAGCCAACGGTGACAACTTGACAATTCAAGTGACCGGTACTTCGGTGATGGTTGGTACAGCCAACGTGACCTTGGCCGACGTGCCTGCCTCCAACGGCGTGATTCACGTCATTGACCAAGTCTTGATGCCACCTGCCGATGAGCCAACCACTGTCGATCCGTTTGAAGGCGTTACATGCGCCGAGACCATTGGAATCGGGCCCAGCGGCTATGCTTTCTCTCCATCGTTGGTCAACATCGATGTCGGTGAAACCGTCTGCTGGTCGTGGACCGATTCGAGCATGCCTCACAACGTCAAGGAAGTTGACGGATACCAATCCTCAACCTACGTGACCAACGGCGTGACCTCAGGCGAAGCCATGACCACCGTGAACTTCCATCACACGTTCACCGAGGACACCACCTTCTACTACGCATGTGAGCCGCACATTGGACTCAACATGTTCGGTGAAATCGTGGTCGGAGACGGCGGCGACGATGTTGGTGATGTGATCGACACCGTCAAAGAGGATGCAGAAGACACGCCAGGATTTGTCATGACCTCTGCACTCATCGCCTTGGTTGGCGCAGTCCTCCTAACGGGTCGTCGAACCTCCGACACCGATGAGTGAAGACTGAGGCGAACCCATGAAACGCATTGTCGCCGGCTTGCTGGTGGCCCTTGCGCTCGGCGCAGGAGCGTGGACGCTTGCCGTGGTCAATCACGAGGAAGCACTGGGAACGACCAACGAAGTTCTTCTCCAACGAGGAGAAGTCACCGGCAACGGTTCGGACCAGATTGGCATGTTGTCCTTCGTGGGCGACAACCTTGAAGACTTGGACTGGTCGCTGTTGAGCCTTGAGCTCATGGTGAACGGAAACGCCACACCATGCGGCTTTGGCCTCAATTCGGTTGACGCTCAGGCGACTGGGCTCGTGTCGTCATCTCTCAGTGCTGACGGCGCGACGTTCACAATGATGGTGGATGCGACCGACGAGGAAGCCTACACCCACGTGAACCTCCCTCACCAGAACGAGAGTACGGAAGCAGACCACACCCTCCGGTTTTCCACTTCGAGCGTGTTTCTTGCTGACGGGATCCAGTGGGTCTACCTTGAAGGGGTTGGATTTGGCGATGATGTGAACCTGTCGGAAATTGAATTTTCCAACGACACATCGGAAAAACTTCCCTGGTACGACTACGATTTTGCAGTGCATCGAGTCACACCGAAAAACGGCCTGTTTCTGTTGAACATCAGCGGCGAAATCTACCGAATGGACTTCATGACCTACTACAACGAAGCGGATGAAGGGCGTTTCCCCAAGATGCGAGTCGCAGCCGAAGAACCGGCTACTTTCCCCGCCCTGAACGACCCCTCTCGGGTTGTCCCGTCGTCGTGTTTAATTCAAACGACCGATGTTGACCCTGTGGTGTGGAACGCCAACGAAACACTGGTTTTGGTCGAGAACAACCTCGATCTGGTATCACCTTCCGCTGAATACGACGTTGTCGTCACCTACGAAGGGAAAGAAGTCCGAATGGTTGAAGCATGACCTTGAGGTGATTCTGCCATGCGCAAAGCCGTGGCCATCACCGTCTTGGTGATTCTCCTGTTGGTGGTGGTCAGACAAGCATACCCATACTTTTCTGGTAACGACCCAACGGTCGTGGACGGTTTTGAAGTAAACAAGGTCGCTTCCGACCTCGGGGGCCCAACCTGCCTGGTATGGATGGACGAGATTCATCTCCTCATTTGCGACCGGGACGAGGGAGCGATTGTGGAACTTGACATCAACACAGATCAACGACGAACCCTCCTCTCGGACCTTGATCGTCCCCACGGTTTGGCCCTTGGCCAGGGCGAGGTGTTCATCTCCGAGGCTGGACAACTTTCGCGGTACGTTGTTGACGGCAACGGGCTGTACGTGAACGGTACGGTGTTGGTCCAAGATGTCCCCGTTGGTAATCATCAAACGAACGCCGTCTCACTGTTGCCGAACGGGACGTTGTTGTGGCACAGTGGCTCAACGTGCAATGTTTGCGATGAAGACGATTCAAGAAACGCCGCCCTGCTGTGGGTCAACGCCACCAACGGCGATCACGGTGTGATGGCCAGCGGCGTTCGGAATTCTTTTGACGGAGTGTGGGTTGACGGGCACGGGTATTTCTTCACCGACAACGGCAGAGATTGGGACGGTGACCACCCGCAGGAGGAATTGAATTTCCTCATCGAAGGCGCTGCTTACGGTTGGCCCGACGATGACCCGGACAATCCTGTGCCAAGCGGTACAGAAGCACCCGTCGGGGGTTGGACGCCTCACACCTCGATGAACGGGCTTGATGTACGCCCCAGCACTTCTTCGCTGCCGGGCTTGGACGGTGACGAGGGCTTTACCTTGTACGCAACAGTCTACGGTTCGTGGAACACCGTGCTGCCGCAAGGGCACGAAATCTTGCGAATTGATGTCATCGTGGATGCCGAAGACGGCTCGTACGAGACGGATATCTCCCGATTCGCTTGGGACGCAGGCACGCCACTCCCGTTGGCGTTTCATCCGGACGGGGATTTGTATTACGCTACGTTTGGCAACAACGGCAGCCTGTTTTCCATCACGCCGACGTGACGTCTTTGGCCAATCTCTTGCCCAATTCCGTCAACGTCTCACCAGGGCGGCCAAGAGATCGGATGTATCTTGGCACGATATGGTTTGAGAATTCAAGGTCATGAAGGTCTCCGCACCATTCGAGTGCATCCGGTGAAGGTGGCTCTGATGGGCCCTCGGGTTGATGAACGGTCCACATTGAACAGTTGGTTTTCGCAGAAAGAACTTGTTTGTACCATGCACCTACGGGAGAGGGTTCCCTCGGTGTTAGTTCACGGCCCTGAATAAAACGAACAATGCATGTTTCGGTTACGAAACCGTAGCCTGAACCCTCCAACACTTCCATCAATCCGCCATCAACCGCCCCGGGCTGAAACCAAAGCAAGGGCATACCACTGCGAGGGGTTGTACGTATCAGTTGCAACAGGGCGCTCATCGAGGCTTTCGGTGAAAGGAAAAACACAACAAGTTCTGGAGCTGAGCTTTGGGCCAGTTCCGCTCGAACAGGTCGTCCAAGCAGGGCATTTCCTGCGTCCCTTGGATGGACGGGGACCAAGCGCCAACCCAATTCACCGATGTCGTGGAACAAACGGTTTGCCGGCCGTTCCGTTTTAAGCCCGGCACCGAGAACATGAATGGCCGTAAGATGGCGAAGTTTGGAGGCCCAGGAGTCGCCGAATTCTCCTTCCATGGACAGAGGCGGCTTCTCGTGGGCTTTCAATGCGTGTGAAGTTCCCAAAACACGGATATAAAAGCGCTGTCCAAGTTTTCCTGCTATGGTGAAATCGTTCCTCATCGTGGGCGGAAGCAGCGACATGGCATTGTTGCTGGCCGAACGGCTGCTGGACGACGGACATGCCGTTACGCTCTTGGCCCGAGACTCCGCTCGCGTCCAGCCGATGATTGAACGTGGGGCGCAACTCATCCAAGGTGATGCCTTGGATGAAGAAACCGTCCAGACGGCCATCGCAACCGCTACCACTGCAGGCGAGCGTTTGAACGGCGTTGCCCATCTCGTTGGGTCAATAACGCTTCGACCACCTCACGCCATGAAAGTGTCTGATTTTCAAGAGGTGATTCAAACCAACCTCACATCGGCGTTCGTGACCCTCAAATACGCCGGAAAGAGCATGCTTCGAGCGGGTACCGGGCGGATGGTGTTCACCTCGAGTGTGGCAGGCAGCTACGGTTTAACGAACCATGAGGCCGTCGCAGCAGCGAAAGGCGGTTTAGAGGCAATGGTGCGATCAGCCGCCTCCACGTATGCTCAGCGCGGGCTGCGCGTCAACGCCGTCGCTCCAGGACTCACCGAAACCCGCATGGGTGGAGCAGTTCTTCGTTCAGATGCTCTGAGGGAAGCCGCCGTTGGGATGATTCCACTCAAGCGAATCAATGAACCTCATGAAGTCGCATCGGCCATGCACTGGTTGCTGACCGAAGCACCGGACAATTTCACTGGACAAGTCCTCCACCTCGACGGCGGCATGGCCAACATCAGGGGCTGAACCCAATGCATGTAGCGGTCGTCGGTGCTGGTATTGCAGGACTGACGGTGGCTCTGGGATTGGAAATGGACGGTCATGAGGTCACGGTCTTCGAGGCCAGCGGCCACACCGGTGGTCGAATGGGCAGTCTGTCCGTGAACGGGCACATGGTGGACAAAGGATTCCATGTCCTCCACACGGCCTATCCCACGGTCAAACGATGGATTGATGTTCCAGCATTGAAGGCCAAAGCGATGGACCCTTGCACCGCCTCCATCGACCCCACAACGGGAAAACGACGCTTGTTGGGCGACGCCCTGCGCGCCCCGAAGTATCTTATTCCAACCCTCCGTTCAGTGGGCATCACCGACGGTCTACGGTTTTTGAAATGGCGATTGAGCACCTCTTCCAAAGACCTTGAACAATCGCTTGACACCGCCTCGCCCTCGATTGCAGAAGCCTTGGATGCAAGGAAGTTTCGTCCCTCGACTCGTCGGGTGCTCAGCACGCTGTTTGCTGGCATCACATTGGATCCCACCTTGTCCGAACGAAGCGGCTTTGCTGATTTTACCTGGGGGGCCATGGCCCATGGCACCATGGTGGTACCAAAACTCGGCATTGCAGCAGTGCCTCAACAATTGGCAGCCCGTCTAACGACAAGCCATGTGCATCTAAACACGCCAGTATTGGCCGTTTCGGCTTCAACGGTCACGACCAGCAAAGGAACTCATGCGTTTGACAACGTTGTCTTGGCAACCCCTCAACATGTCACGGCCAAACTTCTCCCATCAACACAGCCATCCCACCCCACGCTGGAAAGAACGACGAGCACCGTGGTCTTCGAAGCCTCCACTCCACCGTTTAAGCGAGCCCGCCTGCTCATCAACGAACGGTTTGGAGAAGCCGATCACAACGTGTTGCACGTTTACGTTCCTACCAATTTACATCCGACGAGCAACGGCCGCCACATCGTGGTGGCAACCCTTGTTGGGCAGGCCGCTCAACAACCCGACGAACGTTCGGTTCGAAACGAATTGGAGGGTTGGTTTGGCGGTTCCGTGCGGGAATGGGAGCTGGTGACGACCACCACGGTGAATCACGCCTTACCTCATCAGGCTCCCGATATGGTCGGGCGCGAGATGCCCGATGTTGTGCAAGAAGGCGTTTTGTTGGCAGGTGACCACCGCACACACCCATCAGTTCAAGGAGCGCTTCGCAGTGCTGAGCGCGTGTTGGGGCATCTCAATGTCCCTCTCCCAAGGTGATGAACATGGTATGGCACAACGCAATGAAAGCAACCAAGCTGAAGGACGGCAAGAAAAAAATGGTGACCGTGAAAAGGCGCGTGCTCATGATTGGGCGTTCTGCAGACGGACTGTTCGCCACCGAGGCCCTGTGCCGTCACATGCGTTGGCCTTTGGCTTGGGGCGGCAAGGTTGAGGACGGATGCGTCCGTTGTCCGCTCCATCAGTCCAAGTACCGTTTAGAGGACGGTAAAATGCTGGAATGGTCTCCTTTCCCTCTCTTCCCTCCCTACGGCAAACTTCTGGGCGCCATGGTCAAAAAGAAAGATTTGAAGGTCTTTGATGTCAGGGAACATGAAGGCTATGTCCAAGTTGATTTGGTCTAATCGTCCGTTCGGCCTTTCCAAAACCTCAACCGTTCATTGAGGTCAACCATGTTCGGAGCCTTTCCACGCCTTCATGGATGGTTTCAATTGACGCTGCGTAACTGACGCGGATGAATCCTTCTCCCCCGTTCATCAGGGAGCCGGGGATGACCTGCACGCGTGCCTCTTCAAGCGCTCGGGTTGCGAATTCCATGTCGCTCATGCCTGTCCCTGATACGTCACACATCAAGTAAAACGCCCCCTCCGGCTCCGGGGCTACAAGACCGGGCAACGAGGAAAAACCTGCATGGATGGCGTCTCGGCGAGCGCGAAACGCTCTTTCCATCGTTTCACGTTCAGCGTCCATCTCCAAGGCACGCTCTGCGGCTGGCATCAAGAAAGTGGGTACGTGAGTGGAGGCGCTGACGTTGATTTTTTTCACGGCTTGCATGACCTTTGGTGTTGAGGCAATCCATCCAAGGCGCCATCCCGTCATGGCCCAGCCTTTCGACCAACCACCGATGGTCACGGTGCGTTCAGGACCCCCTTCAAACAGGCACGGTGAGACATAACCACCTTCTGTCCATGCCAATGTTGCGTAGATCATGTCGTCAAGAATCCAGAAATCGTTGCTGACTGCCAACTTTACAAGCGCCTCGATTTCGTGCGCATGGTACACGGCTCCTGTGGGGTTGTTGGGAGAGTTCAACACCAGCGCTTTGGTTTTGGGCGTGATGTGCTGGCGGACCACGTCGATGTTGGGGTGGTAGTTGTCTCGATTGACGGGGACATGAATAGGAACAGCACCTGCGAGTTGAATCATGCCCTCGTACGAAGGCCAAGCAGGGGAGAGCAACAGCACTTCATCACCGGGTTCCAGCACAGCCAGCATAGCGTAAAGGAGGGCTTGTTTGCACCCGGGCGTGATCACCACATCTTCCCCATTCACTTCAATCCCGTATTGAGTGAGGTGCGTGGCCACGCCATTGCACAAGGATTCGGACCCTTGAGGCCGCGTGTAGGTGGTTTCGCCCCGTTCGAGGGCGGCAATCGCTTCGTCCACCACCGGTCGGGGTGTGTCAAAATCAGGTTGGCCAACGGTGAACCTGATCACTTCCGGTCCAGGTGGTGCCAAAAATGCAGCAAAACCAGAACCGATACGATCCAAAACAGGGTTGAGGTTTGGCACGATAAATCCCTCTGTGAATGAGGCTTCCCTGCCGGGGATTGGATTTGAATCCTCCTTCGGTTGGGCCCCTCATGATGTGAATTTTGGAGCACGGACGGAGATTCGAACTCCGGTCTCAGGATCTGCAATCCCGCTCATAACCGCTCTGACATCCGTGCTTCGTTTGTTGCGAGCGACCGGTCCTATTTCAACGCGCCTTCAACCCTCATTCCCGTCTTCCGGAGAGTGATTTTTATGCTCAACCGTTCTCTTCTTAACATGAGCGAAGACGACGACTCTGCTTCGCGAGCGTTTTTTGACATCACAGCAGAAGATGTCAACCAAGAATCGCCCTCGTCCCCTCCACAACCAATCCTCGTAGGGGGCTTTGATGCTGGCTTTTCATCGCCAGACGTTTCTCCGGCATCCACCAATACGCCTGAATCACCACAATCGGCGACGATTCCCGCTTCGACGGGCCATCTCTCCGGCCAGATTTCCACTCTGCCAGCCGGTGGTCTTGCGTTTGCACCGGCGCTGGAGAAGAAGAGCCAAGGATGGGGGCGCTTCTTTATTGGCGTCATTGCCCCGTGGATCGTCGTTGGTTTTTTTGCACTCTTGTTCGTATTCATCGATAGCACCAGTGAATACGAAACAAGCGAAAACATCATCTTCAGCGCTGATGAAAACGGGACGGTGAACTTTCAATTGTCCCCGCCTTCGCAATCCCACAGCGTGTATTTCTTCTTCACTTTAACAGAGGACGACATCAGGATGGATTACGACCCGTATTGGAATGGCGAGGCCTCTTCCGTCCCCGTCATACAGTACGGATACGAATCGAGCAGATACAGGGAAACCTCGATTGGAGAATACACCCCGTCCACGGGAGAAGTTTCATTCACAAGCGTGGACCTGATCAATCAATCCTTTGAAACGAATGTTTGGTATTACGATGAAGCCTATGCTGGCGAGGATGTGGGCTCATTCGTCTTTTCATGCTGTTTGCCGATTCTCTACATCGGGAGCATAATCGCCGCCTTTGTTCGTGGTGAAAAGCGCCTGGGTTGGGGGTTGTTGACCTCTCTCCTGGGCGGGGCCGTGATCGTACCGTTGGTTCTCTTCTTCGCCTTCGTGCTGATCTTTAGCGGAGGGATTTGAGCCGATGCCCATTCAAACGTTGATTGGCTTGCCAGAGGACGCCTATTTTGAAACCAGGTATGCGGTTTTGCGCGAGCCTCTCGGGATGCCCAGAGGTTCGGAGCGGTTGAGCGATGATGTATCGGCCGTTCATGCTTGGAGCGAGGTCGAGGGCAGCATCGTAGCCGTCGGGCGAGCACACATGATTCTCGACTCATCCGACGGGTCCGGTAGCGACCACGACGGGCCGAACGCTGCAAAGATTCCTGCCTTTGGCCCGTTGGTGTCGGGGTCAGCCAAGCGACCGGCGTTTCAAATTCGCCAAATGGGGACCCTCCCCACACATCAACGGGAAGGCCACGCTGCCAAGGTGCTGATGGCTTTGGAGCTCACGTTGGTTGAGCAGCACGGAGCCTGTACCGGCGTCCTGCAGGCAAGAGAGCACGCCGTTCCCTTTTACCAGTCACAAGGATGGTCCATCATCGATGAGCCTTACTCGATCACCGGTATCGGGCCTCATCGGTCAATGATCAAAGAATTTTGATTCCCAAGTTTATATTCACTCACATATTATGTGTTCTTGATTGAGAGCACACGAACCTGCAAAGAATCAAAAAAGAAAGGGCAAATGACAACAAAATCGATGGAATTGCTCCCGAAATGAGGGGACACCAATGAACACAATTCAACAAAACAAGACGAAACAACAAAACACAATGCGAGCAGCCATCAAGAACATGAAGGGTTCTCGTTTGGAAGACACAAACAAGAACACAGTCCCTGAACACGAAATGTACATCGGTTCACGGTACCAAAACAAATCGGATAAGCACCGAGAATTGTACGTTGAAAAATTGCTTGAGGCGTTCCGAACCTTATCGAACGAAGCCCCGGAGGTGTTCGATTCCATCGCACCCGAGATGCTCCAACGCAGCATCTGGTCTTGGCGGGGCGCAGACCCGCTTTTATCGAAGAAATTCAACAACTGGATATTGAGTGATTATCAATGGACACCGTTCAAAGACATTCTTCCTTCTGAACACCGAACGCTTCCGCTAGCCGACGTGCCCCGTCTTGATCCCAACAAGCTGGGAGCAGCTCACGGGGCCTTCGTTCAATCATTGTCCGACCGGTTTTATGGCGATCCTCACCGCTGGGACGCTTCAACCCGGGATCAATTCATCATTTTGGGCGTGCTGGCTTCGGCACACGGTCATGGTGTGAGGCAGGGAAAAATCATCCACAGCCTGGGCTTAGGAATGTCCGAAGCTGGCGTAAGAGGGTCGAACACGGTAAGGGCAGCGAAGATCGCCCTCACCCGTTTGGCCAAACCGTTGGGGCTTCGACTGTTCGCACCCGCCTCAGGCCATGGCGGTGAGCGCATTCATGCCTTCAACGAACCACAACTCGCTGAAATCGTTCACCGTTTCGTTCAGCACCATGACGCACGCATGCTGTTGCCAGCCACCATGATGTCGCCTTCGCCAAGCGCTTGAATGAATTTGGACATCTTGTCGCGCTCTTGATATAGTGTGGGTGGTTTGTTGAGTGCAGAGGGAACATTGGGTTCCCTATGAACAACCCGTGAAAAACGATGACTGCGGAGGATCAAACCAAATCAACACACAAGGAACCACGAGAAGCCCATAACAGGGCTTCGCTTGCGTTTGGTACAGCGCAAGACACGTTCTTTGTGATGCCGATTGAACATTTGAATCAACCTTGCGTAGCATGCTCCCGAACCGTCGAGCCCACCACGTGCGCTCCACCATCGGAAAGAGAGAACAGCGGGTTCTCTGTGTAACAACAACCAAAAAAAAATAGGAAGTGAAAAAACATGAAAACGAAAATGATGAGCGTGCTTTTGGCCTTGTTCCTCGCCCTGTCAGCTGTTTCGGCAGCCTCAGGCGACGGATCCGACCCCCTCGACCCCTCAGACGGCGGAGCCGACTGGGACGGCGATGGTTTGACCAACGCAGAGGAGCAATCCCAAGGCACCAATATGAACAATGCAGACAGTGACGGCGATGGTCTCCCAGACGGATGGGAGGTTTCGAACGGCTTGAACCCCACCAATGGCGGTGACGGAAACGCAGACCCTGACGGCGATGGCTTGACCAACGCCCAGGAATTTGCTAAGGGTACCAACCCTAACAACTCCGATACCGACGGTGACGGCAAGTCCGACGCAACCGACCAGTTCCCGAACGACCCCAACGACGGCGAATTCTCGGACTCCGACGGTGACGGTATTCCTGACGCTTACGACCCTGATTTCCAGGAATCAGACGCAGGTTCAGGTAACGGCGGCACCGAAGGTGGCGGCGAATCCGAAGCCGGTGGCGAAGGACAAGGTCAAGGACAAGGTCAAGGCCAAGGTCAAGGCCAAGGTCAAGGACAAGGTCAAGGCCAAGGTCAGGGCCAAGGTCAGGGCCAAGGTCAAGGCCAAGGTC
>QXXW01000108.1:0-3648 GCA_009887255.1 Candidatus Poseidoniales archaeon
ATGCCTTCAACGAGGTCAAGAACAGGCTGGTTGGCGCCACGATGACCATAACGCATTTTGTAGGTTTTCAGCCCTGAAGCAAGACCCATCAACTGGTGACCCAAGCAAATCCCCATCACCGGCAACCCCTCCTGGACAGCACGGGCCAGTGTGCGGCGAGCATCCGTGGCTTTCCCGGGGTGAGCGGGGTCACCTGGACCGTTGGAGCAAAACAGAGCTTCGATACCGTACGTGTTGACAAGGGTGTCGTACGTCACATCGGGTGGAGACCACACGACGTCAAAGTGCATGCATAAGTGGCGCAGAATGTTGTGTTTCACTCCGCAATCAAGAACGCCCAAACGAGGTTTTGAAGACCCGAGCTCGTCTTTGCTGCCCGGGTTCAACTCAACCACTCCGTCGATGGACACTCGGTCGACCAAGTCATCAAGTTCTGGAGAGGTCAATTCCTCGAGCACGCTCCTCAACCGATGCTCCTCCCCCAGAGGTCCGAACACGCACAGCACCGTGCCAAGTTCTCGGACTCGACGGGTGATGGCTCGTGTATCGATGTGTTGAATTCCGGGAACCTCATGAAGCCGCAACAAATCGTTGACAGTCCCGACCGAGTGGCGGTGATCGGGTTGATGCATCGCATGACGAACAACGACGCCTTGCGGCCAAACTTTGCGCGATTCAGATGCGCCAAGGTGGACACCATAATTTCCAATCAACGGATAGGTGAAGGTGAGGACTTGGCCAGCAAACGAAGGGTCTGTGAGGGATTCTTGAAATCCCATCATGCCGGTTGTGAACACAAGTTCGCCAGTACCGATCCCCTTGGCACCAAAGAGTTCACCTTCGTATCGGCCGCCGTCTGCGGTTAACAACACACCTGGGCCACTCGCTCCATCGGGAAGATGTTCTGTACCGTCGGCCAATCCATCTGCGGCATCCTCAATTGAAAGTGCCCGAGGATTGTACAGGGGATGTGTTGCGGGGAGGGAGCGCGAATTCGCAGCAAGACCTCCGTACATTGGCGTTTGTCGTCAACGGCCATCCATAATGATTGGGTGTTGAGTCGGTCACCTTTCCAATGCAGAAGTGTGGGCCTGCGTACTGGAATGCCGTCAATTGTTCATCACTCGTCTTCCGTCCGACGACGGTCGGTCACCGATTTCCCTGTGGCCGATGGATGAATCACCAACTGAGCGTTGGGGAAATGTTGCTCTGTCCCCCCTTCGCCGAACCACGATTCCATGAACAAGGCCAAAGCAGCGACCTCGGAATGGGGCTGATTGCCGACGGCAACGTTGTAGTGGGCGTGTTTGAACACGTCGCCGGGAACCTTGGCACCACCAACCACGATCAAGAGGGGCCGGTCTCTTCGAATTCGGGGGACCACCTGCCGGTAAGGTTCTCCGTACATGGTGAGGTGAACGACCGTCCCCGGTTCGCCATCACCGGCATCTGAAGTAGCAAACCGTTTGATGGTCCCGACACCGCCCCCAACGTGTTGGCATACAATGTCCCCTCCAAACCGTACGTTGACGGAACGGAGATTGTCAAAGACACCTTCATCTTCGTCGCCTGCCAAGAGGAATTGGTGGGCTCCGAGAGCACGGGACACCAAGGCCAAATGGGTCGTGATGCGAGGGTCGCGACCCCTCCGATGACCAAGTCGCAGAACCGAGACATCTGAAGGCATGGTCACGCCACCGTTGAACCTTTCATGAGGCTAACGGCTCAATCATCGAGAACAAGAGGCGGTTCAGCACTTGCGAGTTGATTGTCAATTTCCCATCCGTTGGCGTCCGTAAATTTGAGCAGCCAAGTCAGTAAAAAAGCGTTCACAAGCAAATTGGCACCGTAGGTCATGCCTCCCCACAAGGCCGCGAGACGGAACGTACGAGACACACCCTCGGAGACCGAGAGGAAGTCGTCCATGAGCAACGCTCCTCCCAACGGCTCAAGCACGTAGAGTACGGCGATGATCATCATCCCGCCAGAGAGGGATGAAGCGTAGATCGCCCCACGGTCCTTGCTGAGTTCAGAAAGAAGCGAGGACAAGGCGGACAGCCCCATGACGGTCAAGGCCACCTGTGAAAAGTCCAAACCGAAGAACACCGAAGTGCCACCGACATCGTCCCCATTGATGCCGATGAACAACCACCAGCCTACGAAAACCAAGGTGACGAGGATGCCACCGATTTTTGATTTCCGATCCAGTTGATTGTAAGCCGTTTGTCGGTTGTCTATGTTCAGCCGGCGAACGATTCGTTCTGCACGGTCTGTCGACTGGTCTATCGGTGCAGAATCAAGTTCTGCGATGGAGAACGCATCATCATCGCCCTCCGTCATGGGAAGCCTTCACGGTCACAACTTATGAAATCTGCCGCATTGGACGGCACCATGGCACCCGACTTGAGCGACCGAAACAAGCGCCGAAAGCGTATGGCGAACAGCTTGCGCCATCGCAGCGATGGGCCGCATCTGATGGGCATCGTCAACGTCACCAACGACTCGTTTTTCGCTGATAGCCGGGCCCTCATGGACGAAGCCGTGCAACGAGCGCTCCTGATGTGGGCAGCAGGAGCGACATGGGTGGACATTGGTGGCGAATCCACACGACCCGGTGCGAGTCCGGTCAGCCTTGATGAGGAATTGCAGCGAGTCATTCCCGTCATCTCGGCGCTGAGAGACCGTGGGGCTGAAGGGTACATCTCCATCGACACCCGTCACGCAAAGGTGGCTGAAGCAGCTTTGAACGCCGGAGCTGACATGGTCAACGATGTCTCTGGAATGCGTGACCCTGCCATGCAGGAGGTTGTCTTGCGCCACCGGTGTGCGGTGTGCATTATGCACATGCAGGGCTCCCCCGGCACGATGCAGGTTGAACCGACCTACGGCGATTGTGTTGCTGAAGTTCAGGCTCAACTTCGAGAGAGCGCTGACCGATTGGTCCAACAAGGTCACGATCCCGAATTGATATTGCTCGACCCGGGCATCGGTTTTGGCAAAACCCAAGAACACAACCTTGAGTTGCTCAACGCAGGAAAGTCACTGGCGCATGGCACGCCTTACGGTGTGTTATGGGGGGTTTCTCGAAAGAGCGTTGTTGGTCACTTAACCGGTCAAAACGACCCTCAAAACAGGCTTTCCGGCACCTTGGGAATGGGCATGGCATCGCACCACCATGGCATTGATGTTCTTCGGGTTCACGATGTTGAAGATCACCTGGAGGCGTTTTCATGCTACACGCCGTTGATCAAGAAGCCAAACCGCCCAAAAGAATGAGGGGCGCTACCCAAGCGCCTGCCATTGAACCTAAATTGGTCAAGGCTGTAACGAGCAGCACCTTGCCAGCAGGGTTGGTCCAGAAGGCTTTCATGTCGTCCAGTTTGAGAAAGGCCTGCAAGTCCCCTGCCGTAGGTTCTGCCACCTTCAATTGGACATATCCGGCAAACCAGCCTGCTGCCAAGGCAGGATTCAGCGAAGTGATGGGGGACGCGAGGGCAGCCGTTAGGATGGCGAGGGGGTGGCCACGAGCAAGCAAGCACGCCAAAGCAGCACAAACGGCGTTTGCTGCCGTCCATACCGTGAAGAATTCGACCCAATCAACCCCCGAGCTGGTTGAAACCACCATGCCGATGACGGCGATCATGATCA
>QXXW01000109.1:0-6669 GCA_009887255.1 Candidatus Poseidoniales archaeon
GCCCCCAATGCTCCGCCAAAACCCACCACAAACCAATCGTGAACCATGATGGTCTCCTCAACGACCCCGGCTTAGTCCATCCGGTTCAATGTCATGTTGAACACGAGATTTTCACAGGCATCCGTCATGGTCATAGGCACGGCCTTTCCATCGCAGATGCATGGGACGAACAATTTGGTTCTTGACCACCAATCAAGGCAAGGTCGAGGAAGCACGGGACCACGTCAGCGGCTACGGTTATGAAATTCAACAACTCGTGGTGCCCGACTTGGAACTTGTCGAGCCTCAGACAGACGATATTGTTGCCGTTGCGATGTCAAAAATCGAGCAAGCTCGCCCCCATTTGCCCAATCCCGACGACTTGCTGTTGGTTGAAGATGCGGGGCTCTTTGTGAAAGCGCTCCATGGTTTCCCAGGGGTGTACTCCGCCTATGCTCTGAAGACAATTGATTGTCAAGGCATTCTTCGCTTGTTGAATCACCTGCAATCGGACGACCCCGTTCAGGAAAAGAAACTCCGTGAGGCTGAATTTCAAGCAGTAGCTGCACTTTGGGACGGAGAAACCGTGCATGTTGGACACGGGCGATGCCCCGGTTCCATTGCGACCACCTCCACGGAAGGCGAGGGTTTTGGATTTGATCCAATCTTCATACCCGCAGATTTGGACGAGCATCGCCAACCCCTGCTTCCCGGTGAAATGGGTGCCTTCAGTGCTCACGGTAAGACGTTTGGCGGTATGAACATGGCCGAAAAGCATCTTTACAGCCATCGGAGAAGGGCTTTGGATCATTTGCTGGTGTTGTTTCCAGCCGTTGACGATGAGCAACGATGAGCGCCTTCCAGCATCGTGATAAATCAACAGGCACTGGGAGAGGTGAGCGACATGGGATTCGGGAGAAACGTTGTCGCCGTCGTGTTCTTGTCCATGTTGGGATTTTACCTCTCAACTGTTGGTCAATTAACGGACGAGGCCAAGTGGATTTTTGTCGTCCTGCTTGGCCTCTTGGCGTTCACATGGATCAGCATGGCCTCACCTTCAGGCCAGCGAGCGAAAACAACCCGTTCTTCATCGCGACCCTCCTCCAAAGCCATCGCTCCAGAACCGTCTCCTGAAGTCAGCATGGTCGAGGAGGATGACGATGAACTCCCTGAAGCAGTGACGTCATCTTCACTTGACGGAGCGACGTTGCGAGAACGCAAACTGGCTAAAATTGCCGCTGTCGAGGCCGAACAAGCCGCCGTCTCGATGACGTTAGAGGAAGGCGTTGACGGCGTCGTGGAGGTGGAACTTGATGACGTTCACGTGGCTGGTGAATACGTTGTTGAGGTCAGCCCCGAGTCCATTGAAGACGCTGATATTGAACTCACGGTGACCGAGCGACGTCAGCGCCATGAGGCCATCCGAGAGCGCATCAAGCGCCGTCGTTTGGGCCAAATGGCGGAGATTCGTGCCTCAACCGCAAGAATGTGGGAAGAACATGCCACGGGCGAGGACCTTGTTGCGTTGCTTCAGACCCCAGGTCACGGACATTCCGTCATGGTTGAGCCGGAGCACCCCGAACCGGGGCACGTGTACGGTGCAACGTTCATCCGAATTGATGAAGGAAGAATACTCAAACTTCGTCTTCCCCTTGATGTCGGCTTTGAAGCCGTCCAACGGCCTGATAGCGCTCCTGAGGTGAAATCTGTGATTGGTTTAGACGGAACTTCTCTTCCTCTCCCCATGGGCCCTGACGGTTTGCCGCTTCCGTTGCCAAACCTGCCAAGTTCCAGTCAAGCGTTGTCAGCGCTCCGCGATGAAATGGAACGTTAAATTCCCGTTTTTCTGCCGTTTAGCGAGGTTTACCCTGCTTATCTTTATATTGTGTGAGCATGTAATTCATATGCCAAGGAGCCTCGATGATGCTGACATAACTTCCGATGCATGCTGTAAATGTTGACCAAAGCTGCGGAATCGCTTTGACGATTCTGCACAGGTACATTGGAGGCAACACATGTCAAGAAAAAGCAAAGGAAGAAAAAAATCAGGCAGAAAGAACAACCGAGATTACGAGTACGACCCGGTGACAAAATCTCATCGGATGAAGCCGCACATCGCACAACAGCGAAGGGCAGCGAACGCCAGAGCCAAGGCCACAGCCTTGGCCGATGCCAGCAAGCGACAACGAGAACTCGATCGAACCGAGGACCAATCCCCGTTCCAGAGGGCTCTACGCCGTGGAATCCCAATCGTGAACAGCCACGACTTGGGACCATGTTGCGCAACGGTTGAATCGTTGAACAACAAGAACGAAGCCATGCTTGCGGAATTGCGAGGCACCAAGTTTCGGGCCATCGACCCCGTAACGTTGAGGCCTGAGGTTCTCGTCATCCAGCATTGGTTCGTAAGGAAACACGGACGTCACATGGCGCATTTCCGCTCGTTCCTTAAGGACCAAAAAGTCCGTACTACGGGCTGAAGTTGTTTGTTTTGGTTGATCAACCACACGACCGGGCGTCATCCCGGGCCGAAGGGGGGCATTGGCCCCCCTTCACATGGCCGATAGGCTCGAAGGGATTCCCTCAGCGGTGCTTCCATTCAGGAATGGTTCGATTGAGAAAGGCCTGGACGCCGATTTCCTTGTCCTCGCTGTCAAACAAAAGAGCGAAGGCTTCAGCTTCTGTTGAAACACCGTCGGTCAAGGACTCATCCAACGCAGACCGAACAGCGGCTTTTCCAACCGCAAGGGCATGACTCGATTTCGACCCAATGGTTCGTGCCATAGCGAACACCCGATCCCGAAGTTGTTCAGGCTCCACCACATGATTCACCATCCCGATACGAGCCGCCTCATGAGCGTTGATGTGCTCTCCGGTCATGATGAGTTCGTGCGCCTTTCCGTAGCCAACCAAGCGTTCGAGCCGCTGGGTTGCACCGTACCCGGGAATGAGCCCGAGGTTGATTTCGGGCGTGCCGAACACGGCCCGTGTACTGGCGATACGGATGTCGCACGAACAGGCCACTTCGCATCCACCACCCAAGGCAAAACCGTCCACCATGGCAATGGTGGGTTTGCTCAGGCCCCAAAGTGCTTCAACGGCATTGTCCGTGAATTTGACCCGAATTTCCGCGCTATCGGCGCCTAAAAACTCGGTGATGTCGGCACCCGCCACGAACGCATGCGGTTTGGCTCGCTTGCCTTCGAGAGGTGCAAGGGGCGATGCACCCGTGATGACGAGGCATCGAACATCCTCCCTGGCTTCCACCCATTCACACACCGCTTTCAGCCCCTCCATGACGTCGTTGTTCAGTGCGTTGAGTTTGTTCGGACGATCGATGGTCAAGACAACAAAAAATCCGAGGTCTCGCATGTCATCCAACGGGTGCAATTCGACAAGAAGAACATTGCTGTGAGGTGGGTTCATGAGTTGACCCAAGCAGGGAATCTACATCAGCCCATCGCTTGGGTTCATTGAAGCCAAAGCGAGGTATCAAAACCCAAGCAGACGTCTTCGCTTCATGGCCGGAAGGACGCCACTTGTGCGAGCAAAGGACATGGCCAAGAAGTACGGAGATTTCGTTGCGTTGCATCCGCTCAATGTCGAAGTTCAAGACGGAGAATTCTTTGGTGTGTTTGGACCCAACGGAGCAGGGAAGTCCACGTTTATCAAGTTGTTAACCGGTCAACTGCGACCCAGCAAGGGGCACATCGAAGTGCTGGGCGTGGACGCCGTTCGGGACCCACAGAAGGTCAAGGCGAACATTGGCATCGTTCCGGAATCGGAGTCGCCTCCGTCCTTTCTCACGCCCGCTGAATTCCTTGAATTCGTTGCCCGTCTACGAGGGGTTGAGGACATGAAGGCAAAGGTAGAGCATTGGTTGGACTGGTTTGGTCTCCAAGAAAAACGGGACACGATGTGCAAGGATTTGTCCAAAGGGCAACGGCAGAAGGTGATGCTCGCCAGTGCGTTCATTCACAAACCAAAGCTGTTGTTCCTCGACGAGCCGTTTGCCAACCTCGACCCCATCTACCAGCGCAAATGTCGGGAGTGGCTGGAGCAGCATGTTGCCGAAGGAGGGACCATTTTCCTATGCTCTCACGTACTGGAAATGGCCGAACGAATGTGCAACCGGATGGCGATCATCAACGATGGAAAAGTGCTGGCTGCTGGAACCGTAAAAGGGCTCAAGGCCCGACCAGATGAGACCCTTGAAGACGTCTTCATTCGCCTCGTGGGGCACTCCATCCAAGACGCAGAACGTTTCAGTGAAGAAGGCATTGACACCGATGATTCGGAGGAATAACCTTGTCCGGCACCTTCATAGAAACCCGACCGTGGACCGATGTGGACGAGCCATTGCCTGCCGTTCCTTCTGCAACAACAGGTCAACAATTGAACGAGCCGCTAAGGGGCTGGTCATCCTTCGCAGCCACGTTTAAGGTGATGTTCATTGAAGAATCAAGAAAGAGCGTTGAGTTTGCCAAAAAACGTCAAATTGTGTTGTTTCCCCTCTTGCTCACCTTGGTGACGGCCATCTCAACCATTGGGTTGCAGTTTCTTGTTGGCGATTCCACCGCTCAAACCTCGGACATCGACAACAAAACCTTCACTTGGAACGAATTAAGGTTCGCTCTCCATTTGCCCCTGTTCATGTTTTCACTCGGCATGGGCACCTTTGCGTTCATTGGACGAGATGCCATCGTCAGGAGGACAGGCACCAAGAATTACCTGTTGGCGGCCCCAGCACTTCAGCCTCTTCCCAACTCGATGGCTCACTTCGCCTATTTCATGAAGGATTTGTTGTTCTATGTGCTGTTGATTCTCACACCCATTATCTCGGGAATGGCGCTTGGTATCGTGCTCGATGGCATTGCAGGCATCCGTACGCCTTTGCTGTGGTCGTCCTTGCCGTGGACTTGGTTGGCGATGGCCACCACGTTGGGGCAGGGACTGGCCCTGTCCTTCCTGGGTTCATCGTTGTGGCTTCGAGGACGCCCATACACCCTTGTTGGGCCGTTGTTGATCGTGGCCTTGGGCATCGGAGCCGGGTTGGGCTTCCTTCCCGTAGAGTTGTTGTTGTGGGGTTTGGCGGCACAGTCCAGTCAAAACGGCCTCGCTATTTTGTTGGGGCTGGTGTTTTCAGTGGCCATTGGTCTGCTGGCATCGTTGATCATCCTTGACGATTTTGACGTTAGTGTCGTTGAGCGGGGCGACTTGTTCATGCCCATCCATGAGCGCCTTCGTTTCCTCGGTAACGGGCACATACGTCTCATCGTCGCCAAGGAATTTGTGGATTTGTTTCGCTCAGGAGCCATCAAGAAAATGACCGTTTCTTACGCCATACCGCTCTTGGTGTTGCTCGGCATGGCATGGCTGGTGGACTTTGCCGAAGCACCTATTCCGATCAACCTCCTTTCCTACGCTCCGTTTTTAGGCTTCTTTGGATTCAACTTTTACTCTTGGTTGACCATTCTTGACTCCCCTGAATTCATGAACGGGCTTCCACTCAAGGTTCCCGATTTGATCCGAGCGAAAGTGGTGGTGTATTTCCTTGCCACATCGTGGATTTCCCTCATTTTCATCGTCTTGATGGCCTGGCGTCTTGACGAATGGGCCTCCCTTCCCACGAGCATCATTGTCATGTTCGCCAACTCCATTTACATCGTCGCCCTCACCGCCTTCCTCATGGGCTTGCGCCCGAACAAGGCCATTTTTGATGCATCCATCATGGTTTGGTTTTGGATTGGCACCGTGCTGCCCTTGCTTGGTCTGTTCTTGCTTTCGTTCACCCAAGGAGACGTCTCTCTGTACGGGAATTGGTGGGAACGAGCCTCCCAAGACGGGTTGGCCGCAACCGCTCAAATGTACGACGACAGCACGGTCCAACAGGGCTATGTGGGCATGATTGTCATTTCCATTCTCCTTCTTTTTGCCTCAGCTGTCCTCTGGAAACTCATGGACAAGCGCTGGGGAAGGGCTGAATTCTCAAACTGAGGGTCGTTTGATTGAGGTATGTTCATGAGCAAGCCACGCTGGGATTCAGCCATGGCTCGGGTGTTCGCTGTATGTGGGATGCCCGGTTCAGGAAAAGGGGAATTTGCAACCGTTCTCGTTGAGGCGGGTGTTCCAGTTGTCTCAATGGGGGACATGGTTCGGGCCGAAGTCCATCGCCGCGGATTGGAAGAAGCCCCTCACGTGTTTGGCGAAGTTGCCGCTGAATTGCGAGCACAGCACGGCGATGATGTGTTGGCCGTTCGTTTGTGTCAAACAGTTGATGGCCTGCTACAAGTCAACGAGCATGTGCTTATCGAAGGGCTACGGGGGACGGCTGAGCACACGATTTTTTCCCAACGCTGGGGCACAGAGTATCAAACGGTGGCCATCGTGGCCGATGACGAGTTGAGATTCGAGCGCATTCAGCAACGGGGCCGATCCGAAGACGGGGACCGTGAGGCCTTTGAGATTCGGAACAAACGCGAAATCGGTTGGGGATTGGATCGTCTCATCGATTCGGCGAATCACACGTTGGACAACAATCATCCCCTTTTGGCTTTCAAGCAAGAATGCGCCCGTTGGATGACTGAACATTTCCAGTGAAATTTTTTGACAATTGGTAGACTTTGAAGGCTTCACAGTCCGCCTTTTCGGAACCGCATTTCACCCAAGTGTTATAGTCGGGGAGATACT
>QXXW01000011.1:0-11256 GCA_009887255.1 Candidatus Poseidoniales archaeon
CAACCGTTCCTGGAGCGGGAAGCGGGGGGTTTGGAACCGTTGGCAACACCGGCGATGCCAGCGGCTGAAGAGGCGAAGGGCCAGTGGCTGGAAGGTTCGTTGGAAGGGGGCCCGTCGAGGCCATCGATGGTGAGGCGATGGGGGTTGGCGCTGGAGGTAGAGGCTCGTCGGGTGCGGTTGGGGGGGGCAGAAGTTGGGTCGCCACCACCGCAACTGGAGCCGGCTCTTGGGGTTCGGCCATTGAGGCCACAACAGCGTCGATGTGATCGGTTTCAATGGATCCTGTTCGTAAAAAGTCCACAAACGCTGGCCCCAACAGCGCCATGCTGTTGTGAATCAAAACCGGGTGTTGCCTCCAGCCAGAGAGGTAGAAATCGTGACGACCTCCTCGGTCTGAAAAAGAAATGCGGTGCAAATCGAGTTTGCTCATGAGCAATCCTGCAACCCCAGCAAACACGAACATCCCGCCGCTCAAGCCCAAAAGGCCCTGGAACAAACCTGTGGCCATCAGCACACCAGAGAGGATTGACCCCCACCACACCGGTTTCAATCGATGAAACAGGTCAAGATGCGAGTGAGAATACCCTGAAATGTGTTCCTTCATCAGCGCCATCCGGACGTTCAGGCGACGAACACCGTCGTGGTCGTAACTGGCTTCTACGATACGAAGCAATCGGTCGTCAACCACAAGGGACGTCGATTCATGGCCAGAGAGGTGTTGGCTCAACGGAAATTCTGTGACGTCTTCTCCCTGGAGCGCCAGGATGGGTGCTGCCCGCACGGGAAGTGTCCATTCCGTTTTAGGCGCAGAAGCGAGGGGTGAGACGAGGCTCGTCGCATCGTCTTGGTTTTCCATGTCGCCCCGTTCATTCTGTTCTGAAGCAGGAAGCGCTGCCTCGACTTCATGCAGATTGTCGTCTACCATGCCCGGAGATGGCTCGGGGCGGTTTTAATCCAACCGCTTCAGCGGTGGACTTCAGACAACCAAACTGTCATGCCTTCTGCAGCGCCGAAGTCCTTGCCTTCCTTGGTGCCAATGATGACATTGGCGGATGACTGATCGACGTAGGCTTGCACCTTTCCGGTAACAGGGCCATTGAGAAGGACGGTTTCTGCCTCGATGGCTTCTTGGACCGCTTTTTCAAGCTTTGATGGTCCGATTTCGTCCGAATACGTGCCGTCAGCAAATCGAATCTTGGCCTTGTTCTTGCCCAATTCCTCGACCACATCAAACAATTCTTGAATCTCAGCCGGAGCTGGCTCGTTTGTGAATGAGTCGCCCATGTCCTTGTCCCAGTCTTTGTCCTTGTCGCCGCCGAATTTTTCATTGTCTGCGGCAATTTTCTTGTCCAACTGGTGCTTGAATTTCGACGCATCGACTTTCTTCTGAAGGCACATCGTGACCGTCTTTTGGGGCAACAATTCCCACTCTTGGCCAACGGGGGCTTGAGCAGCAAAGTCAACTTTCATCATGTCGTAGAGTTGCATGAACAACATCTCGCCACCCCTGTCGCCGTCAATGGCCACAGTTACGCTCTCCTTGCTGTTGGCAAGGTCGATGAGTTCCTGTTTGATGTTGCCTGCGCCGTCGGCGCTGATGGCGTTCTTAAGGCCGCAGTTCAGCAGGTTTCGAACATCGTTTCGACCTTCAACGATAATGAGTGAAGTGGAAGATTCAACATTCGGTCCACAGGTCAGCCCGTGGTAGTTCTTCGCCGTTCCAACGGTCAACACCGAGCGGACTTCTTCGATCACGGTCTTTGAGGCAGCTTCGCCAGAGTTGACCATGGTCAAGAGCAGTTCCTTGGCACGATCCACAACTGAACTTCGCTTGGTAGCGCGAATGTCGTTGATTTCAAGGACCTTGATGATGGAATCGCAGGGACCGATTCGGTCAATGGTTTCGAGAGAACTCGCAATGATGGCTGTTTCAACATTGTCCAAACTGGAAGGAATGATGATGGTGCCATGCACCTTCCCGTTCTTTGTTTCCATTTCGACATCAACGTGGCCCACACGGGCGGTTCGTTGCAGTTGTCTGAGCTCCAATTCATCACCGAGTAAGCCCTCGGTCTGGCCCATGATGGCACCGATAATGTCCTTGCGTTGGACGGTGCCGTTCACCTTAATATCGGCCCGAATTTGGTACTTCATGGCCTTGCTTTTGTTTCCTTTGTTTCCTCGATTTCGATTGGGGTTTCGTTGAGACATGCTCTTTCCTCCTTGCGCACAAGACGTGCAGTGTTCAACCCAACAAGTTGGGGAACGTTGCTGCTGTTCCGAGGAACAGCGTGAATGTGAACAAAGAATCCGAACAGCCCGCTCCATTTCAATCCTCCCCCGGTTTGGAGGTTTGAACGATGGGTTTCTCCAACGGTTTCTTCAAGAGGAGGGAGGGGCTGGCTCATGCGTGGCATCAAACAACATCGGAGCCTTGGAAGTGTTTCGCTCCACTGTTGAAGTCATGCTGGTTGACGGCGTTCTCACACGAGAAGAGAAGCGGCTCATCATCAAACTGGCTTCAGCCCTCAATCTGGAGCCAAGCGAGCCCGCTGAAATTTACCAGTCCATCCAAGAGAAGCGACCTTCCGGACCCGGTGAACAAATTGAAGAAGGCCTCTTCCGAAAAATATACACCCAAGTGTTTGAGGTCGCTATTGTCAACGCCTCCCTTTCCAAGGATGAATTTCGGGTTCTTGCGCACCTCAGAACACAATTCAACATTGACGACGAACAGCATCGGGACATTGAGCGAGAACTTCGAGAAATGGTGCGAGAAAAGTACGAAGACAACGCCATGATCGACACCCTCATGACCACATTAAGGGATTCTGTGGGGATGGTCGGGGACCTCTTCGATTCCATTCGAAAGCGGCCCAGCGATGGTGAACAACGTTGAATCCCCACCTCGACGATTGGTTGGGGCAACAACTCAAACGCAACCTCCGCTCAAAACGACGTTTGCTTCGTTTTTTTCGCGACGCCTACCGTGTGTGTGTACCAGATTACATCAATCGACCAAAAACCGATATAACTTCAGCGAACAATGAATTTGCTTTCCATATTGGCTCACCATTGTCGGATCTTCGGACGGTGGCGTCGTGGGTGCTCACGCATCACCCAAAGCCACGATTGGTGGCAAAATCCATTTCTCGGTTGTGGAAACGTCATGGCCGAGAGGACCTCACGATGGCAGGTTTGTTGTTGGCCAATGTCGGGCCGGACGTTCTGGGAGAAGACCCTTGGATCGCGTTCATCCACTTGCTTCAACGTCAAGAGCCGTTGATGGTCATCCTCGAAGTCGCTGAAGAATTGGTACGGGCGGGCCATCCTGTTCCAGATGACGATTGGATGTTGGCAGCCGGCCAGCAGAGCCCTGCTTGGCATCAATTTTGTCTGCTCTTTCTTTCACTGAGAAAACAGAAAACCTCTGCCCTTGAAGCGTTCATTCGCCAGGCGCCTCCCGGTGGAGAATTGTTTGAACGGATTCGCCAACGGTTGCTTTCAACGGAGGGTTGATTGGGTCAGCCCTTCCGTTATGTGCATGGCCGAACGGTTGCTCCCCACTGAGGACCCTGTTCTCGAATCTGTTCTTCAATGGACCGTTGATCGTGATGCAAAGGACGTTCGAAGATTGTTGGAATGGTTACCTGAGGCTCGTTCAAGTCGGGAACGGAAGGCCCTCCTCGATCGAGTGCGGGACCTGCTCAGCGAGTTGGAAGCGGCCCTGGATGACCTTGACAGGTTGCATTGAGGGAGTTTCATGCACGTTGTTGTGTTGGCTGGGGGCCGAAGTACCCGCATGGGAGAGGACAAAGCCCTCATGTTTGACAACGTGAATCGCATTCATTCGATGGTCAATGACCACCTTGGCCTTCCTACCGTCGTTTTGTGCGGCGGGATTGAACGCCTTTCTCTGTTTAAAGGCGAAGTTTGGCCCGACCCTCAAGGTTGTGAAGGGGTGTTGGACATTGTCAAGTGGGTGCGTCGACGCATCAACGATGACATTCTCATGGTGCCCTGTGACGCCTACAAATTGAATCATGAAGCCGTAAAATGGCTCTTGCAGCATGCCGGGAAAGGGGGGGTCGCCTTGGACAGTGTTGGTAAGCGGCAACCCACGCTTGCACTCTATCCTAAACGCCTCGTGTTACCGCCAAATGCGAACACTCTGCGCTCCTATACCGAAGCACTTCCATCGCTTCCTCATCCGACGGACCCCTCGTTGTTCGACAATTTCAATCGTCCAACCGATCTCGAATCACTGAACGGCCATCGGATGTGAGGGCGATCTCTCCGGCAGCAATTTGGTGAACGATCCTCGGGTAAAGACGGTGCTCTTCCAGTTTGACTCGCTGGCTGAGAAGATGTTCATTGTCCCCTTTGAGGACGGGAACGGGAGTTTGTGCCAGAACAGGTCCGGTGTCCATTCCGTCATCAACGAGATGGACCGTGCATCCGGTTACCCCTGCCCTCGCCTCAAGCACGTCTCGGTGTGCATGGGCTCCGGGGAACGCTGGAAGTAAGGAGGGATGGATGTTCAGAACAGGCCGACCCCAATGTTGTAAAAACCGTGGAGAAAGCAGCCGCATGTACCCTGACAGCACAACAAGTTCGATATCATGCACCCTCAAAGCCTCCAAAAGAACTGCCTCATGGGCCGCTCTTCGCCCTTCTTTGGGATGGATTCGGTGATCCAAAACCATGGTGGCCAATCCCTGAGCTTCTGCTTTTCCAATCCCTTGAACGCCTGGATTGTTGCTGATGACGAGGTTGATCGTGTAAATTGCCTCTGATTGAGCCTTTTGCTCCTTTGCGAGAGCTTCCATGCCACTACCGGAACCTGAAAGGAGCACAGCACAGCGCAACGGGTCAGCGGCGTTTCCGCTCCGAAGGCGCCATTGACCACTGGACATGAAGCCCCCTCCGGGTCTCGGATTTCAAATGTTTTTGGACAACCAAGGGTTATAGGAACCCCCTTTGTGGGCAAATCGTGACTGAGCACGTAAGCGAGGGCGCTGACTCTGTGCGTTCGCGGTTGGAGGTGGCGAGAGACCTCGCCGCTCACTACCAAAACCTCAGCGATGCACAAGTCGTGGAGGCCGTTCTCGCCGACCACAAACCAAGCGCCAATCCCATTGTGCGTACGGCTTGGGTTGTCGCTGGTAGCCTCTTTGTGGTGTTTGCTGGGATTGGGCTCTTGTTGCCGGGATGGCCGACCACCTCTTGGCTGGTCGCCGCCGCCTATGCGTACGGTCGGTCTTCGCAACGCCTGTTCAAGTGGCTGCTAACCAATCGGTTTTTCGGGGAATTGTTGTTGAATTACTACCGTTCCGGTAGAGCCCTTCCTCTCCACTCAAAAATCGTCATCTGTGGCTTGATTGGCCTTGTATCGGCCGTATCCATTGTGTGGATCACGCGTTTAGGCGATCCTGGTTTTGGCCAGACCACCATCGCCTTGGTGGCGATTGTTGGTATCTGGTGGGTGGGTTGGCGGGTGCCGTCCACCTCGTTGGTGAGCCCTGAAGCGGCGTTCAATGACGGAACAATCGGTGTCCCGTGAACACCATCGTCATGCCTCTTGCGTTGGCCTCGTCAATGACCTCTTGATCCCGAATTGAGCCGCCCGGCTGAACGACGGCGCTTGCACCCGCCTCGGCAGCTTGCTCTATGCCGTCTTTGAACGGGAAAAACGCATCCGAGGCCAACACCGAGCCTTGGGCTCGTTCGCCGGCTCGACGAGCAGCGATACGCACCGCTTCTACCCTGCTGGTTTGACCTGGCCCGATCCCGACCGTGGCCGTTCCTTGAACCAAAACGATGGCGTTGGATTTCACCTGTTCACAGACCCGTACGGCGAATTTCATGCTCGCAATCTCTTCAGCCGTTGCTTCTCGTTCGGTGACGGTTTTGGCTTGAGACCAATCAATGATGGGCGGTTCTTCGGTCTGAACCAACAAACCGCCTTCAATTGGTTTCTGAACAAGGATTCGTTCCAGAGGAGCCAAGCGATCGTTTGGGGAGTCGATGGTCAACAGTCGACGTTTGTCTTTAGCGGTAAGAAGTTGATGCGCTTCCGGGGTGAATGCTGGCGCCATCATCACCTCAACGAACAACGTCCCAACCGCTTCGGCGGTTTCTGCCTCAACGGTTTCGTTGAAACAGATGATGGATCCGAACGCCGATTCTGGGTCGCTGGCTAAAGCCGCCTCAAACGCTTCTTTCTGTGTGGCGCCGAGGGCGGCACCACAAGGGTTGTTGTGTTTGACAATCACGCAGGCGTGCGGCGTCTCTGGCCATTCATCAGTTGACAACGAGCGACAGAGACGCAAGGTTGCATCTGCATCCGTGTAGTTGTTGTACGACATCGCCTTGCCACCTTCGACCTTCGCTGTAACCAAGGTTGTATGGCCGGCTAGATTGGCTGGAGAGGTGTAGAGAGCCGCTGCTTGGTGAGCGTTTTCGCCGTAACGCAGAGGCTGACGGTTGGTGTAGCCCGATAGCACTTGGCTGGGCAGGTACGGTTGTTGATTTGCTGCTCCTTTGTGTGCTGTGGGATTGCCCACGTACCGCTTGTGCAGTTCGTTGGCAATGATGGAATCGTACATGGCGGTGTGCTCAAACGCCTCAAGGGCCAACGAGCGCCGCAAGTTCATGTCCACGTGATCGACCTTCCCAGCCTCTTTCAAAGCCCCAACGATACCGTGGTAGCGGTCCGGGTTCGTGGCCACCAGGACATGGCGGTGATTTTTGGCCGCTGCTCGAACCATCGTTGGGCCTCCAATATCAACCATCTCAAGGAGAGCGTCGTCATCCAGAGGTGGGTGTTGAAGGGTAGCGTCAGCAAACGGATAGAGATTGCAAACCACCAAAGCGATGCGCCCGTATCCCAATCTCTCTAACTCTTCAACGTCTTTTTCAAGGTGCAAGCGGGCCAACAACGAGCCGTGTATTGCGGGATGCAACGACTTGACTCTCCCGTCAAAAACCTCTGCGTGTTGAGTGATGTCCGACACGGCACGAACATTGAGGCCTGCTTCCGTGAGAACGCGTGCTGTCCCACCCGTAGAAATTAACTCAAATCCAAGGTCGGACAAATCGGTTGCCAATTCAACGATACCTGTTTTGTCCCAAACACTCAGCAGGGCTCGGGGAGACGGATTTGCGTCGCTCATGCAGTTGACCCGTTATCGTAGTTCCCCTATTCATCTTCTTTCAACATAGCGATGGGTGCTGTTGAGAACTCAGTCCCCGCGCGCAGAGATGACTTGATCGACTCGAAGGAGGCCGCAAGCCGTTTCGCACGCCAATTCTAGTCCGTGAGCCAAGGTCTCCGCTGGCATCCATACATCGGCCATTGACACAACTTGTCCCGTTCTGCCTACCCCGTTATCCGACGATTGGTTGCGATGTGCTGCACGCAGTGCCAGGAGCGTGTCAAGTCGGTCAACTCCAGCATTGTGAGCCAGTGTTGAAGGAACCACTTCCAACGCCCTAGCGAAGGCTTCCATAGCGAGTCGTTCGCGTCCAGCTTGTTGTTCCGCTGCTTCCTTGATGGCCAGTGAAGCCATCATGTGAAAGGCGCCACCGCCGTGAACGGCAAGGTTTGTTGTTGCAGCGACGGTTACTGAACGAAGAGCGTCGTGCAGGCCCCGGATGGTTTCTTCGACAGCAACGCCGTCTCCACCGCCTACGTCAAGGGTTGCGAGGCCCGTTTGTTCCCCCACTTCAAGACGTACGCGTTCTCGTCGGCCGTCCATGTCTTCGGAGGTTTCAACCACCAAGCGATCGCAATGACCCAAATCAGCGTGCTCAAGGTCGTCCAGGTGATCGCACAGGTGGGCTCCAGTGGCCCGTGAAATATCGTCAACCACCGGGCGCTCCAAGGCTCCCATCACAAAGCAACCGTTGTCAGCAAGAGCATGTATCACGGCAGGATCAATCGCCTCTGCACAGAACACAGCCGTGGCTCCCGATTGAAGGATGCTGTCCACCTTTGACGCAAGGGAGGCCTCGTTGGCACGAATAAACGCCAGCCATTGCTCGGTTGACTCAACTTCGACCTCGGCCTCTCGTGTGGTTGTTTCGACTTCCAGAGGACAAGTGAGTACCAAGACCTTGGGTGAATCAATTGATCGAGGAAGTCGGTCCAGCATCAAGGCGGTGTTGAGCAGCATTCCGCGTACCAAGACCGTGTCGTGAATGCTACCGTAGGTTCGCTTGGTCATTCGAACATCTTCGTAATTAACGGTCCCATCGCTTTGGGTCACGGCCTTCACGGCCTGAACAACGACCCTTGCCAGTCCGTCATCAGCAACATCAGCGGTGGTTCCGGCCATTGAGGCTTGTGCAATGGCCACCATGGTCGCTTCGTCGACGGGAGCGGTGGCACCATCAAGATGGTCAAGTGTGATGGAAAGAGCTCGCTGATAACCGTCGACCAGCACCAGTGGATGAAGGCCACGTTCGAGAAGCCGTCCTGCTTCACGCATCAGTTCTCCAGCAACAAGAACGCATCCAGTAACGCCGTCTCCACAGGCTTGTTCCTGTGCTTCAGCCAGTTGAACGAAGGCTTTGGCGGCCGGGTGTTTGACCAGCAATTCTGCAATGATCTTGGCGCCATCGTTGGTAACTGCGGTTTCACCGTTGGATTTGTAGAGCATTTTGTCGAGGCCTTGGGGGCCGAAGGTGCCCTGCATGAGGTTTCCAAACGCTACGGCGGCCGTGACGAGTTTTTGCGTGACGCCCACGCCGCTGGTGACGGTCGTCGTCGGTCGAACAATGGCCACGGGTGCGCGTCCACTTCCATCGTTGGCGTTCGCCATCAAGCATCACCTGAGGTGCCCAACACTTGAACCCGTTGTCGTGAGCAATCACTTTTTCTTGGCCGACGAGCGACTGGCTGGGGCCTTCTTAGCGTATTTCCCGAGCTTGTGCTTCTTCTGGGCTTCGTTGTTGGACCAGTGGTAGGCAAGTTTCAGCAAGTTGAGGTAATGCTCGTTGCCGTCCTTGACCATGCGGTCGTGAAGGACGTTGTTCGACATGAACACGTCGCCCCAGAGTTGAGCGGCGGTGCCTTGGTCCCCTTTGGGCATGTCAAACACTTCTTCGATGGTGGGCTCAAGGTAAGCCTTCCATACACGAGCAGGGTTCACGGCCATGGTGACTTCGACGACGATTTCGTTCTCACGAATGCCCGTTCCGGTTTGCCATGTGTCGGCTCCCAAGTCGGCCAGGAACGGCAGACAGAGGTCTTGAATGGACAACGAAGTCATGGCATCAGCGTTTGTTAGCGAGGAATAGGCTTCTCGCATGCGGCCACGGTCGGCACCGCGAGCCGATGTTTGGTAACGCAGCTTGTCGATGGATGTGGGCACGAGGAAACGCACGTCGGTGTAGTAAACCAGCGGGTTGTCGTCAGGCGAGTTGAAGATGTGCTCGAAGGGTGCAGCACCTGCAGATTCTCCAAGAATGTCCATTGGGTAAACGGTCTTCAGAGCGTTGGTAGCAACGGATTGGATGATACGACGCATCAATCGCTCTGGAGCGGCTGAGACGTCGTTGTAGGTGTCGAGGTATTCCTGCATGTTGAGGATGTCATAGCCACGTACGGAAAGGATGGAATGGACGTTGGGTCCAATGACCTTCTCTCCGTCGATTTCGGCTTGGCTGATCCAGCGGGCACCACGTGCAACATCGCTTGCTGCAACAAGATCGGCGTATGCTTTGAATCGGCGAGTTACACGATTCATGAAGTCCGCTTGGTCGAGTTTGGTGAACACGGTTGCTCCGTAGTTGGATTTTAATGCGTGGTCGGCAACTTGGCTGGCGTTGGCGCAGGTGAGGAGGTTTCCTTGGTCCGCTGGGTAGAGAATAAGGCGGCGACGCTTGGATGCGCCACCGAGGGTGCCAATGTTGGGGTCGGTGAGCACGTACCCGAGGGTCGCACAAACTTCGAACAGTCGACTGTACTTGTCCTCGTCGCTGGAGTTTGAAATCCATTCGTCAAGACCGGGCTCAATGCAGTGGAATTCAAGAGGGACCATTTCCGAACCAGCACCGAATGCCTGGCGGACTGTGGAGGAACTCATCATGCCCATCATGGTGTAGAGAGAGGTTTTTCCGGTGGTCATGAACACGTCGGAAATCCCTTCTTCGCCGAAGGAAGCTCGGCGGTCAGGCAGGTTGACGAGGAGATTGAAGGCCGTAGCCGTCTCTCGGTTTCCATTGACAGCGGGCCAAATCCATGTCCCGGGTTTGGTCATGAGGTATCCCGAGGCGTCCTTTCCGAAACCTGCAGGAGAGTACCGTTGCCAGCCGAGACGGTTGTTGAACGACACGTTGCGGTGCATCAACGACGGGTAGTAGACACGGTCAAGCGGGTCGGAGTCAGGGACAACACCGCGGTGGCCAAGGCCCCATAGGATGGTTTCCCACTCTGCAAATTCGCTGTTTTCTGTGCCCAAAAAGATGTGGTTCTCGTTGCGGGTATCGCCTTCAAGGATGGCTCCACCCAACCGGTCTTCGTCTCCAGTGGAGCAGAAAAAGAAGGTCTGGGTTGTGAACAACTGCTTTGGCGTCCACATGTTGGCATTGAGGATGGTCTTCTGCTTGAGGAAATCTGCGACATTTTCGATCCGGCGTTCGAATTTGAAACGATCGGAGTCAATCCAGCTTGAGCCCAAGATGATGTTGGTGTTGAGGAGTTTTGCTTCGGCTGGCCCGATGTACCGGGTGCGGGCGTCAGCGAGCGAGTGGTCGGAGGCGGGAATTTCTTCCCAGGGCCCCTTTCGTGGAATGTAAGACATGAACGTCTCTGCGTCAAACTTGTCGACCTGAGCTTCCGAAACAACGGCCTCGACCTGATCCATGAGTTTGACATATGTCTCCGTTGGCTGAGTACGTCCAGTTTCTTCGAACTGGCGATTTGATACACTACGATGTTCCCACATTTATTTCACCTCAGAATTTTCTTCCTTTGCTGGAGGATTGCTCCTCTTCTTGCTCCTCAACGACGCTTGCGCCATCTTCGGATGGTTCACCGGCTGATTCGTTTTCTTTTGAGTCTTCGCCTTGTTTCTTGGCTGGTGTACTGCGCGCCTCCGTGGGCGGCGGAGAGGCGGGTTCAGGGGTGGTTGGGGGGGCTTCTTCAACTTCCTCAACAACCGGTTCGTCGGCTTCCTGTGCCACGGTTTCTTCCGCAGCGGGTTCTTCCGCAGTGGCTTCTTCCTCGGCGGGTTCTTCCTCGGCGGGTTC
>QXXW01000110.1:0-4019 GCA_009887255.1 Candidatus Poseidoniales archaeon
TCCTCGTCAAGTTCCATGGCCTTCTTGTAGGCGTTCATGATTTTGCGACCAGGAACAACGTCGTTTTGTTCCTCCATGTTCTTCATGTTCGCAAATTCTGCCCACATGTGGTGGAGCTGCGGTACATCGGCATGGTCCTTCAATTTTGCATCAATGTCGGCCATAGCGCCATCAATGTCGCCTTCTCGGAAGCGTGCAATGGGGGTTTCCAACAACTCGTCGCTCATGAGGTTCATCTCTGGTGTGAACGAACGGTGGACGGCTTTTCAAGGCTCGCTTGACCATTCACGCTTCAAGCGTTGGACCCTTCTTCGTTGGACAGGCGTTCAGCGATGTCCTCGAGGAGGTTGGAGGATGAATGCTTGCGATGCATTTCGTTCAGCATCATTTTGACCGTCTCCCACTTCCTGATCTTGTAAAAACATGTTTTGGGATCGTGATCAAGGGTACGTGTCGTTCGTTGATAGGTCATGAAGGCGAAGAATTTGCTGAGGAATCCACGGCTGACGGCCGACACGGGTCCGTCGACTCCTGAAGAGCTGCCTGGAGTGGTCCCCACGCTCGTGCTCACGGTTTCTTCAGAGAGGCCGATGCCCGAATCCGTCATGATGGTCAAGGTGGCATATCCAAGGATGGTGCCCATGGGGGTTCGCTCAACCATGACTTCTGATATGCGGTCAAACAGAATTCTCCGGTGTGAGCGGGACAGCAAAAACGCATGTTGGAAAATGATGGCATTTGTCGTCACGGCATAGGAGAAACTGCGCTGATATTTCCAAGTGGCACCCCAAAACAGCACGGCAAACAGAACACCGAACAAGGTGTAGTTGTACGTGAAATCAATCAAACCATCGTAGGTGTCGTTGAACAGGCCAACGATGGGGGTGATCAAGTCGTCGAGTTGAATGGCAACGGGCATCAAGGTTGTGACCACCAAGGCGATGGTCACCCAGCGTCCGGAGGTGGAAACATTGAGCATGCGATTGAACCAAGTCACAAGACCCATGATCAGCACAAATCCAACGGGGAATGTTTCACTGTCTGTCAAGTCGATGAAGGTACTGAAAATCTTCACCAGTGTGGGCGAATCATCGTTGGAAGAGACGCCGAATGCAAAGAGCAGGTGAACCAACAGCACCAAGCCTCCGAGAACATAGAGGCTGAGGAAGGCCAAGGTGCTTGGGCCTGCTTCGCCGTTTTCCATGATTTCTTCGCCGGTAATGAGCCGAAACTTCTTACTTTGAGCTTCCTTTTTGGACGCTGCTGCCGACTCCTCGGTCGTTACGGTCGGTGGTGCTTCTGCGACCTCTTCAGGCTCTTCGGCCTTGGTTTCGTGTTCACTCACGTTTATCCCTCAAACCCCCTTGTTTGGTCTTGAATGAAATACCTTGCCCCAAACACGGGTTGGTTCTGTCAATAGAGAACGCCCCAAGCATGTTCCGCGTTGCCTCGGGCCCAACCGTAATCCGACCTGGTCCGCTTTCCAAATTCATCACTGATGTTCAACGCTTCAAGTTCCAGAGGGTATTCGTTGTAGGTGAGGTGCGACCAAATTCCTCCCGCTGTTGGTTGGTCGAAGTGCCAGTGCGCTCGATCCACCGCTCTCACTCGCAGCCGTATCTCGGTGCGACCGTTCCACATTCGGACCTCGAACATTGGCAAAGGTGCCCCGGGGTGTTCTCCATGAGGGCCTTCCTGTTCTGATGAGGCCGTTTTGTTGACCTCGACACGAGCGAAACGTTCGGTACGTTGATGGCGTGCATCGTGAAACAAACCTCCCTGAGAAAGCGCGATGTGTTGTATGTCACGTTTTTTCCACGGTCGCGAAGTTCTGGAGGTCATCGTTGGGGCAAGGTGCGGCAAGAACCAATCCAAGTACGACCCGTCTTCAAAATGAAGAACGCCCCAATACCAAGGCGGGGAAGGGGCTTGGACACAGACCTTCTGGAAGTAGGCCGTTCCGGTCACCTCCCGTTCATCCACGGTCCCGCTCACTTGCGTGCCATGGACTCGAAGAATGTCGTATCCCATGTCAGCAGCATAGGTGGCGTTGGAGGGGCGTGCCCGTGACATCAAGTTGTTCCACGGGGTCAGTTTCAACGACATGCCCTTTGGTGCACCGTTGAGCACGGCCGCTTTGTCCCCTTTGAGTTCCAACCAAAAATGCGAGAGATCACTGGCCAACCCCATCGACATGTCTTCGTGAAACAGGGGCACGACCGCACCACCTCCGATGCCTTGACCAGAACCGTGTGGCCAAGCGGGATGCGTGTCGTCCATCGCCACCATCTCGCAGATTTGCTTGACGTAGGGTTCGTGCATTCGCTTACCATCGTACCACCAGGCACACACCATTCCGTCGATCAAGAGGGCGCCATCATCGTCCGTTCCGGGTCGTTCTCCGGGGCGCCACGGCATGCCGTTGACTTCCACCCGATCGTTGTCCTTGGTCGACCAAAGAACCATCAATTGTTGACCAGAAGGGGCGCCTTCGGGGTCGTCAAGCATCACCAACCACCACCACCAGTCCCATGTAAGGTGCCGGAGGGTCGGTCTCAGTCCGAGTTTCCACATCGTAGAAAAATCACCCTCAAAAGCCGGTTGCTCAGGCACAGACATCCCTTCACCTCAGTCAATTTCCTTCGATTTGAAGAGGGCGCCACCCAACAGCCAACACCCTGCGGCTTGGAACAACAACACGCCCAGTGACAGAATCATCGTTGGCAGGGGAGCCAGTCCCAGTCCCGTGTTGGATGCAAAGGTGTTGAGGGCTTCGGCACCTTCCAAAGGTCCGCCGTACCCTCCTCCCCACATGCCGGTGGCCACCAACAATCCGGTGTCGGTCCAGGCCATGGCGGCGCCGGCATCAACGACGTTCATGGCCCATCCGATGACCGAAAATCGGAGAATGGCAGCGTCAGGTGCGCCAAGGGTTGTCAGGATCATGCCCAATTCCCAAGCGGCGAAAGGCAGGGCCAAAACGATGCCGTGTTTCCACATCACGCCAAGCAAACAAAACAACATGGAGTACACCAATACGGCAAACAACGATGCCAAAAGGACAGCAAACCAGACGCCCAAGTCGCTGAAGCGATAAAATCCGTCACTTGGTCCGACCAACCCCGTTACCATGGCTACGGCAGCGATCATCCCCACCATGTAGGGCCATGCCAACCCGAGGAATCCAAGAATTCGGTAGAGGAACACTTCTGACCGGGCGATGGGTTTGGCGAGCATGAAGTGCATCGTGCCTGAAGTCATCTCGTCTCGAATGAGGCCTGTTGCCATGAAGAGGGGCACAAATATCCCGAGCAAGAACACAAACCCGAACTTCCCAATGGCAAGCACGAACGCACGGTGGGAGGCTTCTTTGGCATAGGCTTCGTCGTCTGGGTCCTCATCCACATAACCGTCCGAGTTCACAATCGGTTCACCAAACAACGAAGACGTGACCACCAAATCGCATGCAACGCCGTTTCTGTTGGCGTCCTTCTGTGAGGTGGTGCGCCCTTCGACATTGCAATCCCCGTCATCATCCACGCCGTAGCTCCCTTCTGCAAGGTTGTCCCAGTCGATGTCGTCCTCGTTCACCCAAACTGAAGGGTCGTCCGGGGCGACGGGTGGGTCAAACAAGCCCGGATGGTCAAAAGAAGAATACAAATCGGTCCCCAACATTCGTTCTTGGCCGTCGGGGTAGCCGTCTGCGTCGCTGTCAAAACTGTCCCCGTCTTGGTCGATCGCTTCGTAGGAACGGGACATGGCGTCAACGTAAAACATCGTTAAGACGGTCATCGCCAGCAGGCCAACCCCCATTACGACCCAAGTGCTCAGGCGCTTTCGTTGCTGGCGAAAGGTGAATTCGGCCACGGCCATAGCTTTGCGATCAAGGCCTCGCCAGATGCTCGTGGGTTGGGATTTCGCCATCAAACCGAACCTCCGGTGAGGTAGACAAGGAGCGATTCTAGGTCATCGTCCGGGTTGTCAATTTCAGAGATTTGATGGCCGTTTTCCACAACGAT
>QXXW01000111.1:0-3129 GCA_009887255.1 Candidatus Poseidoniales archaeon
AGGGAAGGCGTCCTCTTCATCAGGGACGCCATCGAGATCCGAATCAGGTTCACCTGAAACCTCAAGCGTGAATTGTTGCGATGCAGTTGACCCCCACAACGATTCGTTCCACGAGGCCACCAGCGTGTACGTGGACGAAGGCAACGAGCCGCTGGCCGCCCCTCGAATGGTCATGTTTCGCTGGTCGATGGTCAACCCGTCTGGGAGTTCAGGCGTCACCGAATAGGTGGCTGCTGACCGTAATCGTGTGATGTCAATGATCCGACCTTCCGGTATGCTGCGGTTCCAGATTCGGAAATCATCAACCTCAATGGCGCCCTCCCCTCCACCGAACGTCAGGAGGGTGCTTTGGTTCCAGTAGACATACTCCTCTTCGGTGTGCACGATGTTTTGACGTACGCCATCGATGAAATGGCGCATGTAGCCTTCGTTCTTTGTCCACACGACGTGATGCCAGTCGGTCATGTCTGGAGTAGGTATAGCCGTTCCACTGGAACTGCCAGAACTCCCTGAAGCCCAGTGCACGTGGTGATAGCGAAGGTCCCCGGGTGGGCCACTGAGCATGGATGTGGGGTCCCATGTAAGGGACCAGGCCGTCAGGTTGTCCCCGTGGTGACGGACGATGGTGTTGGCATCAGTATGGCCATCCATCCTCATCCAAAACGAAATGACGATGTCTTGGTTGTCACGGAACGCCACTTCGTTCCAATCCGTGACGTTGTAAACAAGTTGGCCTCCTGCATCGATTCGAACAGCGCCTTCCGACCTTCCCTGGCGGTCGTCCACCATCGTGATGTTGGACCGGTTCACCAGCCGCAAGTCTCCGATGGTTGAGTTGAGGCCGGATTCAAAAGGAATGGCCACGGTTTGGTCGTCTTGGTAATGGTGATTGGGGCCGGCTTGCCATGATGCCATGCTGAACGACAGGTTGACCGGAGCGCCTACCGTTGTCCTGTAGCCGTAAAACGGAAGTTGAGGCTCGGGTTCATTGATCCTGTAACGGTCTTCGAACATCAGCGAGGCCTGCTGCGGTTGGTCGACGGGTGCGACGGAAATGTTGAAACTCGCATTGACCGACACCACAGAACCGTTGTGGGTCCATTCTCCTCGCATTTCGTGGAAAGAGGTCCCGCCCTCGGTGGGCACCCCGTCGATGGAAGCCCGCATCCCGTTCCAGCGTAGGCCGTCCGGAAGCGGAGGTGTAGCATTCCAAGCCACCGATTGAGCGGCGAAGGCTGCGGGGGCCGTCTCGTTGGTCAGAGCGATGTCCACCATCTGCAGGTCATCCATGGCAAACCTTGCTTGGCCGGTCGTGCTGGAATATTCTCTTCCGATGTTCATTCGCTCTCCGGGTGCACTGGCGTTGTTGACGTTGTTGTGGGCATACAGGTAACTGCCGACGTGCTGACCGTCGATGAACAGATGCGTGTCCGAGCCATCGGTGGTCAAGGCCACATGGACCCAGCGTTCAATCTCCTCGGGCTGTTGGAAATCATGAGCGAAAAACGGATGTCGCGTGTCGTTGTCTTGCCACCTCACCATGAATCGACCGTCGACGTTGTTGGCTCCATAAGAGAACGACACACCATCGTCGAGGTTGAGTATGGTGCCTCGAGCTGAAAACTGTTCGATGTTCATCCAAAACGACACGGTATGGGCTTCTCCATCACCGAACACCAGCGAAGAAGTGTCGTCAAGGCGGTACTTGAGGAGCGATTGAGCATCGACCTGCAACGCCCGTTCTGGCCGACCGAACCGGTCGTCGACAAACGTGTAGCCTTCGTTGTAGATGGGTTGATTTCCGGGTGCGTGAAGCATGGCGTTCCCGTCAAAATCCGCCACCAATGTCGGCTCCGGCCAATCCGCCACGGTCAGGGAGCTCGGCCAGTTCTCAAAAGCGAGAGGGGTCGAACTGGGGTTGCCCAATTCGAGCCGGTGAAGGTCCGAACTCGTCAACTCCGGTGGAGCGTCGCCATCCGCGTGCTGGGCGGGGAACGAACCCCCGAGGAGAGGCGTGCCGGTGGTGGACAACACGAAAAGGGCCAACAGCACGATGGGGACAAAACGACTTGTCTTCATGTTGAGGCCTCCAAAACGACCTAAATTAGCCTTGGGGATTGATTAGCAGAGCGGAACGCCCCAGCCCTCAGGCCTGAATGGCTCGGGCACTGGGTGCTGTTGTGAAGTTGCCCCTGAACGAGAGAGGGCCGTCGCAGAACCTTCAGGCAGCCGAGGTTGTGGTGGCTGGGGAAGCCTTGCTTCAACGGCAGAACTGGGGAAACTGAATTAAAGCGGTGAATTTGAGAAGGTTCCATGGGATTCTTCGCCACCATTGGGCGCGGCTGGAAAATGAGCAAATTGAGCATGAGTGTCGTCCGTAAGGACCCTGAACTGCTCGTCTACATGATCTTGGCCGGCGTCATGAGTCTGGTCTGCCTGGTTGGCATGAGCATGCCTCAATTCATGGACATGGAGTGGGCCGTTAACGACGACGCATCGTTCACACCGGCCTATCTCGGGTTCACGTTTGTCGGGTACATGCTGCTCAGCATCGTGGTGGTGTTTTGGAACTGCGCCATCATCGCCAACGCCAACATTCGTTTGACGGGCGGCGACCCCAAGTTTGCCGACGGTGTGAATGCAGCCCTCAAGCGCCTCCCAATCATCATCGCGTGGGGCATCATCGCCGGGACCGTCGGTCTCTTGCTCAAGGCCCTTGAGGGTGCGGCACGCGACGCCGACAACGGTGCTCTTCGCGTTCTGGCAGTTGCGATTCAACTCATCGGTGGCTTCGCATGGTTTGTGATGACCTTCTTCATGATCCCGCACCTGATTTTGGAAGGCCAAAGCGTCGGTGACGCCCTCAAATCGAGCAAGACGACCTTCTTCTCAACGTGGGGTGAGAACATTTCTTCCGGGCTGGGCATCGGTCTCATCGCTTTTCTCATCGGGGTTCCTCTCGTGCTTGTTACCATTGTCTTGACCGTTGCTTTGGGACCGTTTGGGCTGCTGTTTGGTGCGTTGAGTATTGGCCTGCTCATCGCGTGGGCCAACGCAGCCGAGCAGGTGGCCGTGGTCGCTCTGTACCGCTTTGCCAAGGACGGGCAAATGCCTCAACTCTACCAGGAT
>QXXW01000112.1:0-26537 GCA_009887255.1 Candidatus Poseidoniales archaeon
CCACTGGGGAGATTCGAACTCCCGACCTTCTGATTACGAATCAGATGCTCTACCAACTAAGCCACAGTGGCGGCAAATGACCGCCGTCGTCAATCCAACATAAGCCCCTCGGTCCGAACCTCAGCGTTCTTGAAGCATGACCTCAAGGACACAACATGAGCGACGCCACCACGGTGAGGTACCGAAACACGGTGCTGTACGACCACGGGGGCGTCAAAAGCACCGGCGATGTTCTGTTGCATGGCGACGGCTCGTGGTCGCCTTCAAACGGTGATGAGGATGTGGCTCACGACCTTGATGGCACGAATCGCGTGGTCACCAGAAGTTTCCAAAACTGGCACACGCACTTGGCCATGCAACTGAACGCTCGCGATTTTAGCGACGGCTATCCGCTTCACCGATGGTTGAACGAAGCCATCTTTCCAACCGAAGCCCGCATCACTCCGGAGTATGTCCGAATTGGAGCCCAATCGGCAGCCGCTGAGATGATTCGAACGGGCAGCACCTTTGCTGCAGACATGTACTTTCACCCACACACGACGGGAAGCGTGCTCACCGATGCAGGCCTTCGTGGACTGATCGGAGGCCCTGTGAGCGATGCGGCACTACCGAGCCACCCCGATGCTGCATCCGCCTTGGACGAACTTGATGCCCTGCTCAAGAACAACCGAAGCGATGACCTCGTTCAGTACGCCATCGCCACCCATTCCGTCTACCTTTGCAGCGAAGAGACGTTGCGAAGCGCGTCGGAATTGGCCCAACGACGCTCAGCCCGCCTTCACATCCATGTCAGCGAAACTCGAAAGGAAATCGCCGATTGTTACGATGCTCACGGGCGCTATCCGGTGGAATTCCTCGACAGCATTGACTTCTTTCAACCCGGCACCGTATGCGCCCATGCCTCTTGGGTGAAGAAGAACGAAATTCGACTGATGAAGCACCACGCAGTTACCGCCGTTCACTGCCCCTCCTCCAACATGAAACTGGCCTGCGGTGGAACGATGTCGTGGCCAGCGTACCGAGATGCTGGAGTTGATGTTCGTCTCGGAACAGATGGAGCGGCGTCGTCTGGGAACGGTTTGAACATGCAAGCCGAGGCGAGACTGGCGGGTCTCGTGCAGCGGCACGACCACTGGGACGCGACGCTTTTGCCGGCGAGTGAACTGATGGACATGGCCACAAAAGGAAGTCAGGATTGGGCGGTTTGGAACCTCGACGACGTCAGGATGCACCCTCTTGGACGAAGCAACAACCGTCACTTAGCGAACTTGATTTTCAACGGTGCAGACTGTCTTGACCTGTGGGTCAATGGGCAAGGCCTGCGAATCGACGGCGTCACACAAACCGTTGATGAAGCTCAAGTGATTCAAGAACTCGACCGGGCCGTAACCACCTACTACGATGGCGTTGAGTGATTTACTCGGACCGGGTCATGGCAAACCCAACCACGCCGATGGAAGCAAACACAAAGAACGAACCAAACCCGGCCTGAAGGTGGACCTCGTAGGCCATGTTGACCTCGGAACCCTCGGGTAGTCCAGAACCGGCGGTTCCAACGCCCACGTAATAGACGCCCGATTCGACCGTCCAAACAAGGCCCTCGTTCCCGTTGTCGCTGATGGCCACAATGTCGGCGTCGTACGGACCGCAAGAGTTGGTGCCGCTGTTTTGTGCAAGGCCGGCCGGGGTGGCTTCGCAAGTGTTCTTTTCGTCTTCATCCACAATAACGGCATAGACATCATCACGGTCCCAAGTCAACGTCAGTTCGGCGGTCAAGAAGGGAGACAGCACCTGTTCTGGAAGTGGATCGTCCGCAAAGAAGGATCGGTCGGGGAAATTTGGCGTGGGAACATCGTTCACTTCTCCCTCAAGGGTGAACCCGATCCAGCCGGCTGCACAGAGCAGCACTGCCAGCGCCATCATGCCCTGTCCCAATCGGAGAAGGTTGACCATGGTCATGCCTCAAAATGGGTTCAATCGTCGTCTGATTTTCGCTTGACCGCACGTCGTTTCACGGGCGCCTTGTTGGGGGCAGCCCTGCGACCAACGCTGCGCCGGACGGGCTTCTTCTTGGGTGCCTCGTCCTCGTCCTCGTCATCGTCGTCATCGTCGTCATCGTCGTCATCGTCGTCATCGTCGTCATCGTCGTCCTCTTCAGGCTCAACTTTCTTCTTCTTACGACGCTTCTTGCGCTGCACGATGTTGATGGCAAAGGGGTCGTCCTCTTCTTCCGATTCCTTGGCATCGGCGTCCTCTTGCTTCTTCTCTTCGTTCTCTGGAGAACCACCGCTGGTGTCGGTGACAGAATCCATGTCAAGTTCTTGAGCACCACCACCGCCGCCTCCCATAAATTCAGCCATCCAGTCTTCGTCTTCTTCCTCGTCGCCTCCCCGCTTCTTTTTCTTGGGGCCTGACATGCTCACTCGGATGACAAGAAGGGCCACGACGATGGCCAAGATGTTGATGAACGCCACGACAAAGACCACCACATAGGGCGGGTCGGAGAGGGCCGGGGTGACGACTTCTGGTTCAATTGGCGGCAGTAGGCTTTCCTCATAGTTGCAAAACGTGGTGCCGTCCAAACGGTTACGGCAGTAATCAACAATGAAATCAACGCTTTGCTGTATGTTGTTCCCTGCTTCATCGGTGGCCTGAATCGTCAACCGGTGGAAGCCCGGCTCAAAGTTGCCCGACGACACTTCCATGTCGGCTGTGAGGCTCATGTTGTTGTCGCCATTGGCCGTAATTCCCTGCAGATCGGCCCACGGTGTTGCTTGGGATTGACCGCTCTGTCCGCCGTAATGGTAGGTGAAGCGGTACTGGAAGGAGGTGACACCAACATCGTCGGTAGCGCCAGCCAAAAGATTGATTCTGTTTCCGTAGAGGTATTTCGAACCGTCGCTGGATGGGGTCTGGGCAAAGATGTTTACCTCAGGGACCTGTGCATCAATAAACAGGTTGGTCCAAGTTTGATTGGCGGCGTTTGACCATTCGTCTTCAAGCAACAATTGGACGGTGAGGAGTCCGGCGTTGGTGGTCTGGCTGATGCTGAAATCGTAGGAGTAAAGTGGTCCAACGTTAGGGTTGTTTCGGTTCTCGTTGATCAACGACACCACCTCGTTCTCAGCAATGGCCCCGGCGGGCGTGAACATGCTGATGCTGGGTGTTTCGTACAAATCCTCATCAATTTGGAAATGGAACGTGTATTGTCCTGAAACAAGGGTCGAAGACAAGTATTCCACACCGTTTGAGTTCAAGAGGGTCATGGTGGCGTTGGCAGGGCGGGTGTCTTCTGAGACTTGGAACCCGTTCCCACCGAATCCGGCGAACAATTCTGTGTTGGTGTTGCCCCAAGTGTCGGTGACGGCAATGCCGTACCACACGTCCCGGTCAACGTTGTCGGCAATGTCAAACTCTCGCACAATGGTATCGGAATCGCCCTCGTCGATGCCGTCGAGAATCATTTCCCAACCTTCATCAGCGGTGTCTGAGAATTCAGTAGCATCGCTGCCGAAAGGCGCTCCATAATGGCGCCAAATGGAGTACGTCTCGTTGATTTCGTTGACATCGTCCAACCATTCCAAACTCACCCGTTGGATGGATCCAAGAGAGAAAGCGGTCCGAATGCGGGCCGGTTGAGGTTTTTGGGTGTCAATCAACGAAATGGAGTCGCAGTTTTGATTGAGAGCGGTGTAGTGGTATGTGCCGTTGACATTCCCGTACAACGCTTCCGTGGTTACGCAGTAGGCTTGGTCCGCCAAGACAAACCCTTCCTCGAGGGTGTACTCGAATTGGCCTACACTGTCAGAAACCGTGCCGAGGTACATCGCCGTCCCGTTCTCTACGAATTGAGAACCGGGCATGTTGGGATAATCGATGTGCCAAATGTGATAGATTTCTCCGTCAACTCCCAACTGGTCCGCCCAAGTGATTCGAACCGTTCTGTTTCCGATGAATTCAGCATCAACTGCGGTAGGTTCGGCGATCCAATTGTAAAAGGCGTCTTCGAAGATGGCGTTGGTGCATGAAGCCGCGGTGGTGTCGGTGTCCATGACGCCGATGGCGTCCACGGTGGCTACGCAATAGTAGGAATAACCGAGGTGCCCGGTGGCGACTGGAACGCTGGTCCCGGTTGCAGCTTCGTGAATGTCCGTGACAACGAGTTGAACGTTGTCGGCAAGGGTGCTGTTGAACGGTTGACCCGAGCGGTAGACGCGGTATGTTTCCCCTTCCTCTCCAGGTACACTGTTCCATGAGAGCACGGTGTTGCCACCTCCCGATGCCCCATCGGCAACGAAATTCGCAGCGGTGAGCACCGGTTGAGAGGGTGGGCGGTTGTCTTCCACGACCGGGTCAGTCATTGTGTTGTCCCCGAGGAACCGGACGTCTTCGTAGTCCTCGCCGGGCGTTGAATAGTTTGGCAGGTGATAGGTGATGGAATAGTAACTGGCTCGGTCGGTGTTGGGTGGAACCGTTACCACGTATTCGTTCGTGGTTGCAGGCAACGTGGCGATGGGGGTTTCATCGTTGATCAAACTGGCCCCAAGCACCCGGTTCATCGCATAAGTTGTGCGCCAGATTCGTATGGTCATGGCGTCATCCCCTGTTTCGGGGTGAATGTCCTCGCCAGAGAACAGGTCGTTGTAATTGTACCAGCGAATGGTGGTTTCACTGTCTGCAGGCACGAAATCAACGGTCAAGATGATCGGGGTTTGGACGGCGGTCGTCTGCTCGATGATTGGATCGTACACGTGGGATTCGTTCATGATGAATTCACCAGCCTCTGTGCCGTTGCCAAGCATGGTGGTGATGGCGTAATAGAACGAACCGTTCACACCAGGAGAAACAGGGAAGGAAACGGAATGGGTATCGTAGGTGCTTCCCCGGCAATTGAACGGGTTGCCCGATACGTTGGGGAGGTTCAAGTTACAAGCATCAACGATGGCGAACGGAGTCAGCCCCCCCACATTGCTTGAATCGATGGGCGCATTGTGCCTGTAAACGTTGTACTCAGCGCCTGCAAACCCTTGTATTGCGTTGCCGTCGTTGGTGTCCGAGTTTTCCCAGGTGATGGTGGTGACTTCGGTCAGTGGGTTGAACGCAGCCGTGATGTCCTGTGCTTGTAGGTTGGCCGGCTCTCCCGTAGCCTGCGCCGGTGCTACGCTCAGCAGGGAAAAGAGCATGAGGCCGACCAACACCGCAGCGCGGAGTTGGCTTCGTCGTTCAGTCTGTGGACCACTCATCACTCACGAGGTCGCCTGCGTCCGTTATGACTATGTCGCTTTTGTCAAGCCAAAACCAGCCGTCTAAGAGGCGAAAGGGTTCATTCACCAGAACGATGTTGCTGGGGGGCAGCCTCGGCGTTGGCTCTGTTGGGCTGAGGCAACGGGTCTGCCGCATCGAGGGCTCGTATTTCTGCCTGTGCTTGCATAAATCGCACGGCGAACGTCCACATGCCTCCCAGCGCAGAGATCAGAACGATCAAACTCAGAGGGTTCACAGGGACGTGGTCCAACGGACCTACCAACATCGCATCAACGTGCAGACCAAGCAGCAGCATCAATCCCATGACCACCAGGGAAACAAGGGTGAGGACGGTTCGGTCCGCTCTGGAGAACCCTCGATAATTCCGGGACCCAGCCACCGCTTGGGCTTGCGTGCCCATGTAGGAGCCGAGGAGGGTCAAGAATGCGGCCGCAAACCCGAAGGCAAGATCGTCGACAAACACGGAAGCGCTGATGCACACCACCCACGTGGCGTCCAGAACCCGGTCAATCGTGTGGTCAAGGTAGTCGCCCCAACGGGACACTTCCCCTTTGGCTCTTGCCAACGAGCCGTCAAGGCCGTCAACCAACATGGCCAATGAGATCAGGAGCGCTGACCCCAGCAACCACCAGCCACCCGATGTGGCGTTTGGGGCATACATAGCGGCGAGGCCACCGCCCACGCCAAGGGGAACCGCCCACCACGTCACCGTGATGGGAGAGAGGTTGTAACTGGCCCGAATCACGGGTTGAAGGGCCGCTTCCCAGCGTTTCCTCATCTTTTCAAGGGCCATAAACCGACCACCAACCTTCGGAGGTTATGCTTTGTGGCGCAGAAGAGAGGGTGGGCCTCATTCGTTCAGCCAATCCGTTGCGGCCGCAGCCGCTTCGAGCAACGGGGGTGCTGGACAACCGTCAGCCAGCCACGCAAGGACCTCCGCTGCCAAGGAAGCGGTCGAACGTTTGCTGGCATCAAGTTCGAGAACGGGTACGTCGATTTCAAATTCGAGCAGTTCCGACCAGTGTCCTGCCGTCAGCTCCCATTCCACGTTGGCTTGGATTTTGGCATCGTTGTAGCCTCGAGGGCCCAGCCGGTCACGAATGAGGTCGGGTGAACACCTCAGCAACACCACCGCCGTGACGTCAAGGAAGTGGGAAAGGTGCCCGTCCACGACGATGTTTTCGTCGGGGGGTGACCAGCGCTCCGAAAGCGCGTGCACGTCCAGTGGCGCTGCGCCGTCGGCCTCTGTTTCGCCCAGGCAGCCGTGGTCTCGTGCAGCATCCTCAACGTCAACGGTGCCCCATCCTTCTGCACGAAGGGCTTCGGCCAAACTCGATTTGCCAACCCCGGGTGTTCCGGTCAACGCTATGGCATGGTTGCTGCTCATGGTCAACGACACATCATGCGAGCCTATAAGCCGCAAGGGCATGAAAGCAAAGGCTCCATATGCCGCGACAACCCGCATCAGAACGGTACCATGTTCGGGATGCAGGACCCCTCGCAAACATTGGTCCAAATTGAGCGCTACATCGAAGGCGGCCGCCTTGAGTTGTCTGAGGTCATGGCCACGCAATTCTGTGACCACATGATGGCCGTCAAGAAACGTGACGCACAACAACAAATCCACCTCCTCAAGGGACTCAGGTTGCTTTGTGACGTCTGCATTCTCAGGCAAAAACCACAGCAAGGGTTGCCGGCTGCAAAACGAATGCACAAGGAACGAAAAAAACTGGTAAAGGTGCTGAAAAAACACGCACCACAACTTCTCGGATCGATGCGCCCCGAACACGAAGATCATCTGCGTGCAGGTCGGATTTTCGCTGCAGCGGGAAAGGACGGGGCGGCCAAGAAATCCTTTGCTCGGTGCGAAGACTTGGCAACCGGCCACCTCAAAGCGGCTTGTCTTGCGGCTTCAACCGTCCCCTCCACTCACCACGTCAAGCGGTTGTTGAACGCCGTTGAGGCCGCCGGCCCGGTCATTCGAACAGGAGGAGTGTTCGTCCTTGAACCGGACAATTCACCAGCCGTTGCACTCCCAGAAGTGATTGAAGCGTTGAATTCTGGGGCGAACGGTTTTCCGGAGTTTGCAGAAGCATGCCAAACCAAATCCGATGGACTGTCCTCCCAACGGGAGGCCATCATCAACGGTGAGCAAGCCGCCAATGCTCAACTTCAATCGGCGTTGGACAGCCTGCAGCCCAAGCACGACTACTACCAGTACGGTTGATGGTAGCGAGGGATGGATTTGAACCATCGATCTCCGGGTTATGAGCCCGACGGGATATCCAGACTACCCCACCTCGCTAACCTTCCCGCTTCTGTTCTTGGTTTTCAACCCACCGCCCGAGCCCTCACCGCCTCAAATTCGGTAAAGAAGCGAATTGATGAAGAAGGAAGAGGTCCACACCTCAAGGCATGGGGACAAACACAACGGGGCTCGTTGCTGTCTTGTCCATGCTCATGCTCACGGCCTTGAGCGGTTGCCTGGGCACCGATGAAGAGAACGCTGGTCAAGACTTGGTACGGATGAACGTCCATTACGACGACACCTCGGGAACCATCCTCGAGCGGGTTCAGAACGGCCAAACCCTCACCCTTGACGGCGTATCTCTCTCCTTTGACTTTGCTCGAGTCACGTCCAAGGTCGGGAACATGAAGTCGTTCACCATGGACCCTGGAGACGACGATGAAGGGTCAAACGCCGTCACGGTCAACGCCAACGACCAGGCCGAAATCAGTTACGAATATCTGACACACGGCTTGTTCACCGTCACCCTCACAGCAACTGACGAACAGAACAATTCAGGAACGGCGTTGGTCACGGTTCGAATTGACAAGAACATCGAATGGACGCAAACGAACACCAACGAACCCAGCACCATGGTGTTGGACACCTCTCCGGACTGCGATTGTCCCGTCCCCAACAGCATCGCCCTGAATTCAACCATCACAAATCGGAACGATATCGTCCCCCCCGGCACCCCGGTAACGGTGACGTGGACCCTTTTGGACGCCGCCGACGCCACCCGTGCGAGCCACAGTGAGCAGGTTGGAGAAGGTCAGAGTGCCGACTGGAGTCACGGTGAAAGCAACATCAACTCGGGAGAATGGCGGATCGAAGTTGAGCAGGGTCAAAGCGAGGAGGAAAACCTTGACATCAGTCATGAAGTTCGTGTGCTGTACAGCGCTCTTGAATCTGAACCCAACCCACTTGAAACGCCCACCGATGCTTGATGTGTCACCACTTTCAATTGAGTAAATGTGAAACGCAAAGTGAAATTTTCGTAGCACTGCTCCCCTGTTCAACGGTTGATTGACCGACCGAAAGAACCGAACGTTGCCCCAACCGTGGTTCGGTTCTTCATATACCCAAGCCCGACAAGAACGGCCAAGAAGGAATGCCCAATGCCGACAAAATCGAAGAAAAAAGCCAAGATCACCGTTGAAAAGAATGAAGCACCAAGCGAGGAAAAGGTACCACTCATGCAGGAAGAAGAGGAACCGACCGTCACCATCGAAGACCTGCCCGGTGTGGGACCAGCGACCGCTGAAAAATTGAGGGAAGCCGGTTTCGACGAACTGCTCGCACTGGCCGTTATGTCCCCTGCTGACCTTGCAGAAGAAGCCGAACTTGGCGAGGCCGTGTCCGCCAAAATCATCGCTGCTGCAAAGAAGATGGCCAACATCGGTGGGTTCGTCTCCGGTGACGCCCTCCTTGAACGACGCCGTGAAGTGCAAAAGCTCTCCTCGAAAGTGCAGTCCATTGATGACCTCTTGGGTGGTGGTTTTGAGACGCAGGCACTGGTCGAAGTCTACGGTGAATTCGGAAGCGGTAAAACGCAAATCGGCCACCAATTGGCCGTAAATTGCACCATGCCTGCCGAACAAGGCGGGTTCGACGGGGATGTCTTTTACATCGATACCGAGGACACGTTCCGTCCCGAGCGCATCACGCAAATGGCGCGAGGTCACGGCCTTGACCCGGACTACGTGCTTTCCAGAATCCATGTCGCCCGCGCCTACAACTCAGCCCACCAGATGTTGTTGGCCGACGAGATCAAGCGAATGAGCAAGGGATTGAATGTCAAGATGATCATCGTTGATTCGCTCACATCGCATTTCAGAGCGGAATTCATTGGCCGTGGCATGCTTGCCCGCCGACAACAGAAGTTGAACAGCCACCTGAAGGACCTCAAGAAGTTGGCCGATGTGAACAACGCTCTGGTTTTGGTGACCAACCAAGTTCACTCGAAACCCGATGCCATGTGGGGCGACCCGACAAAGCCCATTGGAGGTCACATTTTGGCCCACGCCAGCACCTTCAGACTCTACCTCCGAAAAGCCAAAGGTGGCCGAAGAATCGCAAGACTGGTCGACTCTCCAAACCTACCCGATGGGGAATGTGTGTACCAGGTCACGGAAGAAGGACTGCGCGATTGACGGAAACGCAAATCCGCTGCAGAAACGACCACGCGACGCACCTCGCACGGCAACACATTCAAATTCCGTTGAACGAATTTGACGTCATGCGCCATTTGATTGACCGCGTTCTGGAGCGTTCTGAAGACGAATTGCGTTTGAAACCCGACCCCACCCCTCAGGGAGAAGATGCTGAAGTTGAATTGAAGGCTCTTTTGGAATCCCTCCAGCCACGGATCCGCGTCTATGGTGTTGGTGGAGCAGGATGCAACGCTGTTGGGCGCCTGTTTGACGAAGGGATGTTCGAATCCTCGTTCGTTACGGGTTATGCCATCAACACCGATGCTCAAGCCCTTCTTCAATCCCCACTTGACGACAAGGTGTTGATCGGTCGAACTGCTCGTGGCCGTGGCGCGGGTGGCGACCCCACCAAAGGGGAAGCAGCAGCCCTCGAATCGGAAACCGTGCTTCACAGAATCACCAACGACACCCAGTTGGCCATCATCACGGCTGGAATGGGCGGAGGTTCGGGAACGGGCGCTGCAGGCCACGTGGCTCGATTGGCGAAGGCCCAAGGCGCCGTCACCATCGCCGTGGTAACCTACCCGTTCAAATCCGAAGGTTCGCTACGGAAACAAAACGCTGAATGGGGTTTAGAACGCCTGCGCGAGCACTGTGACACCATCATTGTCATTCCCAACGAACGCCTCTTGGAAATTGAGGGCGTCAAGGATCTACCGATCGCCAGTGCCTTTCGGGTCGGCGATGAACTGCTCGTCCGCTCGATCACCGGTCTGTCTGAGATGTTAACCACCGACGGTTTGGTCAACCTTGACTTTGAGGACCTCAAGGCCGTGGTGCACTCCGGTTCGGGCGTGGCCATGATTGGCCTTGGTGCTGCAAAAGGACCCGGGCGTGCCGAGGCCGCAACGATGGAAGCACTCCATTCACCGCTGCTTGACTTGGACATCAGCGATGCTCGTGATGCGCTCATCAATGTCATGGGAGGGGACAGCCTCACCCTTGGAGAAGCTGAACGCTGCGCTCAAATTGTCAAAGAACGCGTCTCCCCTCATGTGCGCCTGATTTGGGGCGCAGCGCCCAACGAAGAGAAATACGGTGATGAATTGAGGGTCATGCTGGTGCTCACCGGTGTCAAAAGTGACCAGATTCACGGTGCCAACGAGAATCGTCAGATTCGTGCTTTGCGCCATCGTCACATCGAGTTTGTGAATTGATCAGGGGCGGGCACTCGCCCACAGCAAGCCCGCTATAACGGCAAGCACTGCTCCCAAAAGCAAACGTTCGCTGCTGCTCAAGCCGTCGATTCCCTCGCTCACTTTGAGTTCCCCACTGAAATCTTCACCCGGCACAACCACTTGCAACGACGACCACCCGTCACCCGTTTGCGCCTGGTTTCCGTTCACTGCATTGGCCCATATTCTAAACTCGGTTCGGCTGTCGCTTTCCGATGGAGACGTCCATTGAAACGTCCAGGACCGTTGTTGGGTTCCAGCCTCTCGGTGAGTCCATCCACGATCCATTTCTTGGGCCTCTGTATCGTTGAAATGGAGTGTACCGTTGGTCACCACCATTCGAAACCCGCCTTGTGATCGGTTCTCTTGTATCGGGACGTCGCCATCCATCGACAGGGTGAGGTTGTAGGTGGTGTTCATCGAGTAAGCCTCGGGCAACCCCGTGAGTTGGACGTTCAATGACGGGTTTTCAGCGTGACATTGGCATCCTTGATTCCCCTCGTCACCCACGCCGTTTGGTGATGCCAGCATCGTGGGGGCTGCGACCAAACACAAGGCGAGCCCCAAAAGGACAACACATCGAAGGACGACCTTCACAAGATACCCTCGTGGGGCTGAGGTTTGAGGCTTCGCATTGCATCTTGAGATGATGCAAGAACTTCCAGAAGAAACGATGCTTTATGTGCAGATGGCCGAGATGATGCAGATATGATAGAAGAACCGACGGTCGATGAAAGCGAAATCGACATGTACGAACTGCTTGGCGTTGCACCCCCAACGCACGCTGTCAACCAATCCATTGACCACGACAACATCCTGGCTGCCTTCATGGATGACGATGACGATGAAGAGCCTGAAGAAATCCAGTCCGGGGTGGATACGGAACAGTTGTTGACAACACTTGCTCGTGAACTTTTTGAGGAAGAGAAAATCGGTGTCGACAACGCTCATCTACACATGGAATCACTCAAGGTCCACAAGGACAACGACGCTTACCACTTGTCCCTCATCATGGAAATGGGCGGCACCCAAATTCGACCGTTTGCCACCGTCTTATCGACATCAAACGGCCCGGTTCCTCTCCAGGCACCAAAAGGGCTTCACCAAAAATGGAAGCCGGTGTACAACGCGCTTCAACGGGCGTTGACCGAAGCCATGGGGCAAATCCAACGTTCAACGTTCGCTTGAGGGGTGAAGCACCACCGTCCAATCGACGGTGATGTCCTTCGCCAACGAATGGGACACCGAGCAATACTTCTCGTGGCTTTTGGCGACAACTCGCTCCACAAGTTTCCTGGGAACGTCCCCCCGCACATGATACGTCATGGTTAGCGACGTGAACCGGCGAGGCGTTGACGCTGCCCTCGTCGAATCCAGCTCCACCCAAGCGGCTTCGAGTGAACGGTCCTTCATGCCCACCACCACATCGACCAGCGAACATGCGCCGATGGCCTGCAGGGTGAGTTGCATGGGTGATGGCCCGTTTTCCCAGTCCATGTCAATTGTCTGCCCGGCAGCATTCGTGCCCACCAAGTTCGTTCCGCTTGTCCACTCCACCTTTCCTTGCATGGATAAGCCAAGAGCGGTTCATTCTTGAAGGAGCGGTCGGTCGCTCACGCTGAGCACCATGTCAGGAACACCAATCACCATGAACGACGGCCATTTGGTCGTCCCAAACGACCCCGTGATTCACTACATCGAAGGCGACGGTATCGGCGTCGACATCACACCGGTGATGACCGGAGTGGTGGATGCTGCGGTCTCCAAAGCCTACAACGGAGAGAAAGGAATTGTCTGGAGCGAAGTGCTGGCGGGCGAGAAAGCGTTCAATGCAACCGGCGAATGGTTGCCGCAAGCAACGCTTGACGCCATGAAATCAGGACTGGTCTCCATCAAAGGGCCGTTAACCACCCCGGTCGGCGGCGGCATTCGCTCCCTCAACGTTGCACTTCGGCAAAAATTGGACCTGTACGCCTGCGTTCGCCCCGTTCGGTGGTACGATGGAACACCATCTCCCGTCAAGGCACCAGGAGACGTTGACATGATCATCTTCCGTGAAAACAGCGAAGATGTCTACGCTGGAATCGAGTGGGAAGCTGGGTCAGAAGGCGTGAAGCGCGTCATTGAATTCTTGCAAAACGAGATGGGCGTCGACAAAATCCGGTTCCCAAACACCTCAGGAATTGGCATCAAGCCCATTTCTCAAGAAGGTACGGCCCGAATCGTTCGCGCCGCTATCCAGTACGCCATCGACACGGACAAACCCAGCGTAACGTTGGTGCACAAAGGCAACATCATGAAGTTCACCGAAGGTGGGTTCCGCGACTGGGGCTATGCACTGGCCCAAGAAGAGTTTGGAGCTGAACTGCTTGACGGTGGACCGTGGTGCACCTTGACAAACCCCAAGACCGGCAACAACATCATCATCAAGGACGTCATTGCCGACGCCATGTTGCAGCAAATCATCACTCGTCCCGCCGAATACAGTGTGTTGGCGACCATGAACCTGAACGGCGACTACATTTCCGATGCTCTCGCTGCACAGGTTGGCGGCATTGGCATTGCACCAGGTGCCAACATCAACTACGACACGGGCATCTCCATCTTTGAGGCCACCCACGGCACAGCACCAAAGTACGCTGGGCAAAACAAAGTCAACCCCGGCTCCCTCATTCTGTCCGCTGAAATGATGTTGAGGCACATGGGATGGACCGAGGCAGCCGACCTCATTGTCAAAGGCATGGAAGGTGCCATTTCGAACAAGACGGTCACCTACGACTTCGAACGCTTGATGGACGATGCCACGTTGCTGTCATGCAGCGCCTTTGGCGAAGCGATGATTCACCACATGTGAACGCCCATGAGTTGAGGAAAAGGCAGCGTCCTATGAGGCCCGCTGGGCGAGCGTCAAGGGCGCTCAAGAACACCGTTGGTGGGTACGCATCAAGGCCAAAATTGACACCGGTGCCAAGCGTTGTTCCATCGACGCCGGACTTGCTGAAGCCTTGGGACTGGAAACGATCGGTTCAGTTCGTGTTCGCAACCCATGGGGAGACAAACCCGCACGTTGGTCGTCGCCAAGGTGAGTGTGGGTCGAATCACGCACGATGTCGAAATGACCGTTGCTGACCGCCGTCACCTGAAATGCCCCATGCTGCTTGGCAAGATGTTCCTTGACGAAGTGGAGCTTCATCGCAGTCCTCTTCCAAAGAGCAAGCGCGATTTTCCTCAGTTTGTTTGAATCCTTAGCCAGGTCTTGAGGGTCCTGTGGTTTTTGGTCACGCTGAAGCCAAACCGTTCTTCGATAGCCCGGTCGAGCAAAGTAAAGTCACCGTCCATGGTGGCCACGAGAATGCATCCGATGGAGGGCAGGCATTGTTCAGAGAGGTGCATGGCAAGGCGATAAATGTCCAAATCCGTTTCTTCGGGGTAAATCGTTCGCTCATCAAGGGTGGTTCGATAGGTGATACCCCGTGCGTTTTTGACTTCTGTAAGGTCCTCAAAGACGTCTTCATGGCGCTGAAGGAAGGTGTTCAAATCTTCGGTGACGTCGGCCATGTCCGTCATCATCGCTTCGGTCGGAGTCCATGTCGTGTAGTCTTGGAGCACTTGGTCAACCAATCCCAGCATGATGTCCTCGGACAACGCTTGATTCAAGGCATCATCGTCAACCATGGCTCCGCTGAACCGATACCGCAAGCGCTGATCTTTGGCGAATTGTTTCAGCTCGCCTCGCACGTCTTGGGGAACCATGAGGTGAAGGTGGTCGGCCTTGGCATGATGAAGCAAGATTCGGTGGAATCGATTCATGCTCATGACATTGGGGTTTGTTCCTGCGAGAAGGTTGAGTTGTTGGTGAACACGGTCCACCAAGGCGTCCACCAAGATGTTGGTGTCGACAATCACCAACGGATGAAGGGGGAGGTTTCGCAAGAAGCGGCGTTTCTTGGTTGGAATGTCGTCTTTGTGCTGAGCGAACAGCGTGGATTCAACACCGGCGAGGCGCCGGCGGTCCGGGAGGGTGAACTTCGTGGTGTTTTGTGCTCGCTCGAGGTACATCAGCCCCTCGAAAGGCGATTCCTCAGCAGCTGATTTAGCGATTTCATAGACCTCGGTCATCGAAGGCGAAGAACCGTGCATGGCTTGCCTGAAGTGTTGTTCGTGTTCCTTCCTTGAGCGTCGCAAATCGCGACCGATGCGGGTTGATGCTGCGGTTACTCGACCGAGGAAAGGCTCTGGAGGAAGTTGGTGAGCCTTGTCGTAAGGGTAATTCTTGAGCAGGTCAAGCTCTTCCTCGTTGTACACCGTTCGGTGTTTGACGACGATGTTGCCCTCAACATCTTCATCCTCGTAGGGAACGCGCATCTGGAGGTGTTCCCGAATCATGCGCATGGCTTTGTCGGTGTCGCTGCCAACGGTGTGACTGACCTTGAGGTAGAGTTTGAACCGCTCGGTGATGGCTGTTTTCAAGGCGGGAACGCGTTCGAGGAGGCTAACGGCCTCCGCCCACTGCTGGGCGTTTGCAAAGTGAATCAGGGATTTCCGGTAGAGAGCAAGCGGTAGGGCCAGAGCGGAATCGTCGTCTTCGCCGCTCTCGTCGTTGTGTTGTCGCTCGGATTGGCTGAAGGCTTCTGCTGCTCTCATGTATTCACGTGCGGAATTCAATTCGTCACCGTTGGCAGCGAACAAAGCCGCACGCCCCAGGGGAGCCCAAGACGAAAGTGGAGCGTGTTGCTGATACCAGTCGACCAGATGCGACAAGCCCAAATCATGCTCGAGAACCAGGAAGGAAAACGAATCCATGAGCCGGTACGGGATGGACGGGTGGTTCACCATGTCGTTGATTGCAGCAACGGTTTCGTTTCGAGCCCGTCCGATTTGATGGTCCTGAATGAAGCCGTTCATTCGAAGGGTCAGCAGGATGACTTCGAACAGACGCTTTTCGATGGCGTCAATGTCAAGTTCGTCAAGTTCCTTCTCGAGGTTGCGCAAGGAGGTTGGTTTGACCACACCGCCATCGACCAATGCCGCACTGATGGGTGAAAATGCACGCAATGCAGGCAAATTCAAGACTTCTGCCAGCTCTGGGGAATCATTGTTGATGCCTTCAAGAAGCAGCAAAAGGTGTTCGGAGAGAGGCGAAAAAGCCCCGGGAAGTTCTGCGCCATGGATGGCTTGAATCGCCTGTTGCCGGCATGCATTGAGCCCCTCTCCCATGGAAGCATGGAGTGAAGCGGGGGCGAGATGAGCGGTCATGAGAGCAAAATGAGGCTCTGAGAGCGCCAAGTCGGCGCTGTTGGAAAACACGATCGCCAGACGTTCAAGATCAAGGGAGCGTGCCAGCAAAGGCAAAGCCAAGGCAGCGACTTCGTTCCATGAATCGTCGCCAGCATCGCACAGACGCTCCACTGCCAGCAGGCGGAGGGGCGTTCGAAGGTTCTCGTGTCGAATCATGTGCACGCAGGCTGCTGGCTCAAGGACATCGATGTGACCTTCGAGCCACGAATCGGCTTTTTCGTCGTCGAGTTCAACGATGAGCGGCAGCAACTCGGCCACGTCCGCATTCGCATCCAGCGAGAGGGTGATCAGCACTTCGAGGGCGTCGTCCTTCTTCCCTTCCTTTTGAAAGGCCTTCAAACGCCACCATGTCAGCCGGTCGTCGGCGAGGGTTATTCCGGCCTCTGAAATCAGGTTAATGCCCTCAGTCAACGTTGCTGACGGCATGTGTTCAGCATCAGCAGGGGCATGGAGCCAGGCGAGAAGCGTACGGGCCACGTCGAGGCTGTTGTCGTTCTTGAGCGCCATAACAGCGGCCCAATCATCAACCTGCCCCGATGCCAAACGAGCGTAATCCTTGAGGGCGTCGTGAAGTTCTGTGTCAACATCGTTCACCGCCTTCCAAAGAGCTTCAGAAACCTCTTGACCGGCATGAAGATGGAGGTAAACGGGGACGAAGGCCAACGAACCGGTGAGGTCCGTAAGCGAGTCATCAACCGTTACCTTTCGCTTTGTGGTCACCTGAGAGGCCACTTTTTGCAAAGCCACTTTGGTGTCCGGAGACGAACTGGCTTCCACTGCACCGGTGATGAGGCGGTTCAGCGAAATCAGATCTTGAGGATCGAACCGCAAAAGAGAGGTGTCAAGGTTGACCGTGGGCGTTTCTTCCGACGGTTCAACGGCGGGGAAGGCCAAGAATTGAGCCAAGAGTGGGGTCTTGTCCGCAATGGTGTGCCAAACCGGATGGACGCCTTTGTTGAGACAGATTTCACGAAGCGCCGTTTCGTTGGCGTTCCATGCATCGTCCCAAGCGTCGGCGTCAAGTTGCTTGTGCACCAAAAGCGTGGCCAGTTGAAACGCCGTGTTGTATGGCTGGTCGTTGATGACCTCTTCAGCGGTGGGGAGCCAGTCCATGTGGCGAGGCCCACTGCTTCGGCTGCCTCGACGAGAACGTCCTCTTGGGCGCGACGCTGGTGTCCGGGGTGAAGCGCCCTCGTCGTCTTCAGCCGGTGGAGGTTCCTGTTCGTTGACGGCGACCAACACCATGGCGCGAAGTGGTTTTTCCTTCGCCAAGAGCTGCCAAGCGGAATCCTTGCTCATTCGTGAGGTTCGAACGTTCGGAGAGGCTGGCCGTTCAAAGGCGACGGCGAGGCATGTTGCCATGTAGGATTCTGCCATGCACACACGCCTCCTTACCATTCGCCTCCATCCCGCCGCTTTCAACCCACCGATGCACGACGATGGAGGGTTCTAGCCACACATAGGTCCATGAACTCAACCGAACTGACACAACCCGCTGGTCACATGGAACTCGTCCCTGCCATCGCCCTCTTGTTGCACCCCCTTCTCGCATCGGGGTTGGTGGTATGGGTGTGGTGGCAATACACGTGGCGAAAACATTCGAAAGAACTCAAGGGTGACGAGCGCGAACAACACCGGGCCCGCCACGAACGAAACGGCGAACGCTTGCTCGTGGCCACCGGGTTGGTCATCGTCGTGGCCTTTGTTGGTCGTATGGTCAACGGTTGGTACACCCAAGGCAGCGTGTGGGCGGACATCTGGCCGCAATCCCTTCACGGCTACATGGGTCCGGTTGGGTTCGCTTTGCTCGTGGCCCTTTCTCGGTTCGGACGGGAGACTAAGACGCTTCGCGAGAACGGTGAATCGTATGCACTGGCCAAAACCAAACACGGAAGAGCGGCTGACTTGGTGATTTACCTCGTCTTTCTTCATGCGTTCATGGGATTCATCTACACCTTCGACATCTTTCTTGCCTGACCGGTCAAACGGGGTTTTGTGGGGCATTTAGACAGCGGTATAAAAAGCGGTATTTTTTCGCCCCGTCATGGAAGGCGCTACGGACCCCAAGATGCTGGAAGGACGGGTCTTCTACAAACTTGGAGAACTCATCCATGACCACAAGAAGTTGATGATGGCCTTCGGCCTTGTTTCTTGCGTCCTGATGTCCAGTTTGATCGCCATTGGTGCCGATTGGGCCGAAGGGTTCGGCGAAGACGATGTTGAATCGGTTGAAGGATTCCGCCTTATCTCTGACCGATTCGCTTCCTCAGACAACGATTCGGGTCAATATTTCCGCTACGTGGTGTATCACCCAACACTCAACGACTCTTCTGAAGTGTGGCAACAAGCCGTCATGGATGCCCTCGAACAGTACAGCGGACATCGGGACATCAACGTCGTGTATTCGTGGACTGTCGACGAGGTTGACCGAGAGGACGTGACTGCCAGCACCGAAGACGGCCATTACGCCATCAACCAAGTTGAACTTCAAACCAATCGAAAAGACGCCAAATCCCTCCACGGCGAGCTGTACGACAGCATCAGCATCGGTGGAGCGTTCGAAGGCTTTGCAACCGACGGTATCGCCATTGATTGGACCTTTGATGACCGCATCAAGAACGACCTGATCAAGGCCGAATTGGTCTCTGGCCCGCTTTCACTCATCATCCTCGGCGTGGTGTTCGGCTCCGTAGTGGCAGCTCTGCTCCCCGTGGGTGTTGGGGTGGGCACCGTGGTGGCTGCCATCGGGATGACCATTTGGCTCTCCAACGTGACCGACGTCACCGTCTACGCCACGAACATCATCTCGCTCATCGGCATCGGTGTATCCATAGATTATTCGCTCTTCCTCGTGAACAGGTTTCGAGAGGAACTTGAGCGAGGTCGGGACGTCCGAACCGCCACAGCCATGAGTTGCGCTACGGCTGGTAAGGCGGTGTTCTACTCGGGCATCACCGTGGCCATTGGTCTCATGGGGATGCTGTTTTTCACCAACACCTCCTTGCCCTCGCTCGGCATTGGTGGAACCATTGCCGTGTCCATTGCCATGGTGTACTCCACCATCGTCCTTCCAGCGGTGATGGCCCAATTGGGTCATCGGGTGAACAAGCTCAAAATTCCATTCTCCCTCGACATGAGCGCAAAAGACGACGGCGTATGGGCCCGCCTTGCCAAGCGGGTCATGGATCGCCCCTGGACCGTGCTCATCCCCACACTCATCTTGCTCATCGGTGCTGGGGTTCCGTTTGCCTACGCTGAATTTTCCCTCTCTTCGTGGAAGGCTTTGCCGCCCGAGGACGAATCGCGAATGGGCATGGAGGTCATCGACGAGGTTTGGCCGGACCAAGCAGCCAATTCGATCTTCTTGGTCATCGATACCGATGGAGCCGACCCCCTCAACGAAACCAATCTCCGGCTTCAGCACGCCTACATCACGGATCTGCTCGACGACCCCCGGGCGACCGGTGGCATTGGCGTTGGCCTACCCAGCCAGGGGATGAACGCCACGCAAGTGGTTGAATTCTGGCAGGCGCCCAGCGAGTTCCTGCCGCCTGAACAAGTGGCCGTGAGGGAGAGTTTGCGCACCGCCCTTATTGGAAACGAAGCCACCATGATCTCTTTGCAACTCGAAGGAGACCAAACCAGTGTTGAATCCCGAGAGATGGTCGAAGACATCCGAGAGGAGCGCGGGGCATTCCTCGACGATTTCACAGGAGAAAACGACCGGATGCTCGTGGCCGGTTTCGCTGCTTACAACGCCGACAACCTCGACGCCATCGCCGACAATCTCCCCCGTGCTCTGGCGTTCATTCTGATCGCCACAATGTTGCTCATTTTCCTTCAGGTTCGCTCGGTGGTCATACCCATCAAGGCCATCGCCATGAACATCCTTTCCATTTCGGCGTCCTTCGGTATGCTGGTATGGGTCTTCCAGTGGGGCTACGGTGCTGACCTGCTCAACTTCACGCCCCAACCCATCGATTCGGGCAACCCCGTCATCATGTTCTGCATCGTGTTCGGGTTATCGATGGACTACGAGGTGCTGATGCTCTCCCGGATCCATGAGGAGTGGGAGCGAACCGGCGACAACACAGCAGCAGTCGCCCAAGGTCTGCAAAAGACCGGGGGGCTCATCACCGGTGCCGCTGCCATCATGGTCGTGGTGTTCAGCGCTTTCGGCCTCTCAAGCATCATCATTCTGAAGCAGATTGGATTGGGGCTGGCGTTGGCGATTTTCATCGATGCGACGTTGGTACGCGCCCTCGTGGTCCCTTCAACAATGCGTTTGATGGGGAAATGGAATTGGTGGTCCCCCGCGTTCCTCGGTGGGTCATCCCCGCCCACCATTGAGCCCGTCTCGAGCAGCGAAGAATGAGCAGAAAGCCCCCCCGAACACTCAAAAGGAAACGGCACGACGATGGCACATGTCCGACGCTCGAACCCTCAAGAAGGTGAAGAAACTTCTTGGTCGTGTGGAGAAGCACATCGAGACCTCAAGAGACGCTCTTGAGGACTTGGAAATCGAGTTTGAAGTGTTAAAAGCCACCGTGAATCGACTCAGCGTCAAGAAGGTCGAGGTCGCCGCAGACGGACGAGAGCGTGTGGTTGACGAGGACGGCATCGAGACCGTCGAATCCGAGGCAATGAACATTGAGCATTCCTCATCAAACACCTCGGCCATGCCGAAGTTTTGAGGCGTTTCAAACAAGGACGTCGTCTCTGGCGTCCCACATCGACAACCAGTGGTTCAGGTTGGCTTCCAAGCCGGGTGGCTGGACACGGCAGCCGCAAGCGTTTCGATGCCCCCCCCCGGTCGGATCAAGAGAGGTGGCCATGCGAGACAGGTCGTACATCCCTTGCGCCCCTGGCAAAAACGAATTCGCATAGAAACTGGCGCCGATGGGAGGGCGTTCTCGGTCATCCAATTGGCCATCGGCGTAACCGTGGACCACACAGCATGCATCGGCGCGATCACCTGCCCATGCCGTGACCAAATAGCCGTTGATTCGCAGCCCGGTGTCCTCCAACCTGCAAACTGCAAGTCGGTTGTGGATGGTGGTGTACTTGGCCACCATCTCTTCTGCGTGGTGCCGCTCAGCACGTAGATTCTGCACCAGCGGCCCAACTTCTTCATCCCTCAATACGGTGTCCAAATCCGCTCCATTCGCCAACAGGTCAACGATCCGATGCATCATGGGCTCGTAGCGCAGCGAACAGCATCTCGAAAGTTGCAATGCCGGACCGTCCTCTCGGAAATCGATGAGTGAAATCCCTCCCGAATCAAGGGCGTCCACCCAAGGCATCAGCGACGTCAAATGGTCAACTGGTGTCACGTTCTTCAGCAGATCGTGGACCACACGCGCAGCAGAAGGAGCTGCATCCCAATCCACCACACCACCTTTCTGAGTGAAGGCTGTAGATTCTTGCGCCGTTGGTCGGTTGGTGGCATGGTGGTCGATGTACCATCCACAACCGGGATGGAACGGAAGGTCAACCATGGCGGTCTGGGCGTTGATGTACCCGTCATCGAGCCCGCCCCGAACGGCAGCGGCATGAGAAAACCGAACCGAAGCTTCCGGCCGGAAAGCCTTGAGGAGCGCGGCGCCCATTAGCCCGTCAAGGTCAGCATCGGCTAAAATAAGTGAATAAAAGGGGACTTCGCCAGCTTGCAGGGCTTGAACCGCCATGCCCTTTGCTCTCCGTGAACGGCCATCAACGTTCGCCCCGAGCCGTCATGACCATCAAGGAGACCGAGCAGGGAGGCGCATGGAGACCTCCTGCGGTGTTGTGCTCGTCAATTGCGGCACGGTGCTGCTTCTTCAGTACCCCCAAGGGCATTGGGACCTGCCCAAAGGCCACGTGGAAGACAGCGATTCGGACCACATGGCCACGGTTCGACGTGAACTTCATGAGGAGACCGGAATTGTTGACCTCAAATTCGTCGGCGGGTTTGCATACCGAACGTCGTACAGCTACCACCACAAGGGCAAGCGAAGGGACAAAGAAGTCCATTGGTACCTTGGTGAAACCGATGAGATAACGGTCCAACTCTCCAAAGAACATCGCGGGTACTTGTGGCTGCCGTGGGATCAAGCCTTGGAATTTGTTACCCACGATGAAACCCGCGGTGTGCTTCATGCTGCGCTCACAGCAGCCCCTCACCTTGCTTGAAGGTTAAATCGAGGACAAATCGTCGTCGTTGGAACGCATTTGACGAACCCGTTGACCAATGCCTCGTTCAGCCGTTCGCTTGCCCAACGGCACCCATTTTGTTTCCTCGTTTTGAAGAACATGGCTGACCCACCGAGCCATCACAAACAACCAGTCTGAGAGGCGGTTGATGTAAATCAACACAATCGGACGGACGGAAGATTCGCCTTCATGTTCTCTCAACCGAACGACGGAGCGTTCCAATCTCCGAACCATCGTTCGAGCCACGTGCATCATGGCCACAGGAGGTTCACCGGTGGGGAGAATGAAGCTGTTCAAAGGTTCAAGCCATTCCAATAACGCATCCATTTCATCGACCAGCACGTTGGCTTGGTCTTCGTTGATGAGCACCATGAATTCGGGGAGTGTCTCGGGCGGGCAAGCCAATTCTGCGCCCAAGTCAAACACCTCGTGTTGTGTTCTTCCAAGGGCTTCTCCAACCACCTGCTGAATGCGGCGAACGCTGGTGCGCTGGCCGCCATCGTCGTGGTTCGGGAGACGGTCGATTTCCATCAACACCGTGCCCAGAAGACTGTTGAATTCGTCGCACAGACCGACCACCTCAAACCTTGGATCGGCTTTGGAACGGCGGGAGCCGTCAACCAAGGAAGATTCGCCTTTATCGCCGCCGCCGGTGTACACTCTCGTGATGTTGACCATGACCCTCGCCCGGTTCTCCGAGGTCACGCTTCTATGAGGGGTTTGCGGGCTGGAAAGCCTTCTTCCATCCTGTAATACCACTCGATGTCTTCCTCTCCAACAGTCCACGAAAACAGCGCCATTTGGCGATCGACCACACCGTACCATTCCAGGCGACCAGGGTCCATTGAAACGATGCGAGCCCCCATAGCGTTCAAGTCATCCACCAGACCCTGCCATTGCCGCACGAGGCGACCAAGATGCTCGGCGACTTGAGCGACATGGGAATGACTCATTTCGTAGAGGTCCAGCAGCAGTTCGAGTTCATTGGTCAGGTCGTGCGCTTCTTCTCCCATCGCTTGCAACACCATCAGGATGTCACGCGCCGAATCAAGATGCGAACGAGCGTGTTCAATGGTCACGATCTGAGCATCGTCGGGTAGATCATAGGGCAAGTGATGGTGTTCGTCAAGGGCCTCCACATCCATGGGGCACCCTGCAAACATGGGAAGGTCTGAAGGTGGACTCACGGAGACCACTCGTCTTGACGATTCTTTATGTCATCGGCGAAATGCCATGAGGTTATGGCGTTTTTCGGCCGGTTTGGGGGTTCCGACCGTTGAGTTGGGTTCGGGTTGTTCCAAGGACGCACCAAGGCGAGCACGAAAATGAACATCAGGCGGTAACGGCACGTCGCCGAGCCACAAAACGGTGCCCGCCCCAAGCGATCACAGCCACCCACATCGCCAGTTCCATCGCCACGATGAGGTAGTAAACGGGGCCCAAGGACTTGAGCATGGACACCGCATCGTAGGGAAGACCGTGGACCGCCATGAAAGCGGACTGTGAGAGAAGACTGGATGAAAACCACACGACAACTGCAAACCAAAGAAGAGTTCCCATGGGCCAATCTTGTCCATCGTGGAGGTGTTTTTCCATGGTAATTTATTGGTTTTCATGCATATAAGGTCTTTTGTTCTCCGCTTCATGATGCAGCGGATTCGATCCCCGATGTTCCGTTTGAAGCGCCGGCCAAGCGCTCGATTCGGGCAAGCGCTTCTTCGATGGCCTCGATCCATTCAGGCGCAACGGCGTTGATGCCACCGGCGTCGTCCAACGCTTCCTGCCACTCCCTGGCTTGATGTCCATCTCCCAAAAACGAGTGAATTCGCTGGAGCGCCACGTAAGCCATGGGGTTGAGATGCTCCTCGTCGGCGTCCCAACCTTTCTCAAAACACGCCACAGCCCCGTGGGAGCCGTGCAAGCGGCCCCGTTCGAGCGCCACCATTCCGGCTTGGCTCCATGACAACGGGAGGCGCCCGATGAGCAGCCCGCGAAACACCAACCAGGTTTGCCCGCCCGCAAGCAACACCAGCATCACAAAACCCGACCATTGCTCAAGCGTGTTCAACGACGGCCATGTCTGGACCATGAGGCCTCCCGCACCGGTGCAAAACAAGAATCCGGTCAAGGGAGCGACCAGAACATCGTGACGGGTTCTCACCATGTGGTGAACACCGGCGAGCACGCCGTAACTACCGACGGCGAGTGTCAGAACGAGCAACACATCAAGCGAGACCGGACGGGGTGCTTGTTCACCGACCAGCACCAGAGCAGTCAGCGACGTCAAGACCCATCCAAACCGCCGAGAAATTTCTGGGAAGGGCTGATTTTTGCTGCCCAAGAGCATGGAAACGGAGATCACAGCAAGCAAAAGATAGACCAACCACTTGCCAGTGTGTTCATCAAGAATCATGACCGTTCGTGTTGCGCTCAACCGCCGGCCAATATCATGGTTTGTGATAAGGCGAACCTCGGAGAATCTCATGAGCTCTGTACACTTGTTCCGCCAGCATCACCGCCGCCAGTTCATGCGGGAAGGTCATCAACGACAACGAAAGGCGCTGGTGACCGTAGCGACGTTCGTCGTCCTTCCACCCTTCGGCCGGGCCGATGGCGAGATGAATGTCTTGAGCACTCATCCGCCAACCCTTGAGCCGATCAGCCAGCGCCTCGGAGGTGAGGTGTTCACCAGATTCATCAAGCAAAACAAGCGTGCCCGACAGGGCTAACAACTCATCGAGGTAAGCCTTCGTTGTTCGTTTATCGCTGTGAACGACGAGGCCAACGCCTTGACTTTTGAGACGGTCGGTGTACGTGGAAAGCAAGGTCCGTGCTGATCGATTCTTTGTGGCGCCGTGCAAGTGGAGCGTCACCCTTCCCATGGTACCCAACAGTGCCTCGGCAACTTCAACCCTTGGCCCCAACAAGTCCAAGGACTCCGGAGGAGACGTTGTCCCATGGGTTGGTGGCCGTTTGGAAAGAAACGCGACGCCCCCTACAGCGGCTCGAACGACCCGATTCTGAAAGACACACGGACGTGGTTGAGTGATTTGCGCGACACCTGCGAGATGAATTTTGACACGCCTGAGGAGGCTCGTCGACAAATCCGTCAAATGCAGGTTGAATGGCACGACGCCATGGAAGCAGGAACCATGCCATCCTCACTGCGAGAGGGATTGGAATCGCGAGCCTTTCGCCTGTTGACCTGCACCGATGAAGAATGGTTGGGCTGGCTCGACAACTTGGCGTTTTGGAAACCCGGATGGAAACCGTCCACCTTGAGCGAGCACGAGAGTTGAAGAAGGTTCCACCACTCCCTACAGCATGGGAGAACAACCCACGCTTCACCTCCTCAACACCTGCCCTTTTTGCTGGAAGGTGCGAGGGGTCATCGAACACATCGGTTTGGATGTTGAATATGTCCCCGTGAACGGCATGCGAATCAAAAAAGACGTCGCTTTTGCAGGCGATTGGGGTAAAGTTCCCGTGTTCACCGCTGCATCGGGCGAGCATGTTGTGGATTCTACGCCGCTCATGAAGTACCTCGATAAGCATCACAACAAGGGTCAACTCACCCGCCATCTCGACGAGGAGCGGACCAAAACCTGGCTTGAATGGGCGGACGCCAAGATGTCAAAGGCCACCGTGCCCATTCTTTACGGCACTTTGGGTTCAGCGTTGAAAACCACCACACGCATCTCAAAACTCGAAGAATTTGGCTTCATCTCCAAACGCCTCTATGCTTGGGCTGGCTTTCCCATCATGTGGGGCATCATCGCCCGGAAGCGTGTGAAATCCGACGGGCGAACACCGAAAAAATTGTGGCACGACCTGTTGACGGAATTCACCGCAGCGCACGACGAACAGCCTTTTTTTGGCGGTGACCAACCGGACATCGTTGACTTCGCTGCCTTTGGGTACATGCGCTCAATCTCTCCATTCCCGCAATTCAAGTTGCTGGAAGACCACACGATGGGGATGGCTTGGTACACACGAATGATGGGCTCCTTGGCGTGAAGGCGGTGACCTCCATCCAACTCAACGGCCTCCGCTTCCACGAGGTGACGGCGGGCACGACGATCTTAGGGACCACGAAAGGCGGTTGGA
>QXXW01000113.1:0-21912 GCA_009887255.1 Candidatus Poseidoniales archaeon
ACAACATGACAGCAAACCTAATACCATTACGATGATGGCCCACCATGAGTCACCAACAAACTCGCCGCTTGCGCTTGGGAAGCTTCCTCCTTTCAACCCTGATGCTGTTGTCGGTTTTTCCTCTCACCGTGTCGGCCATGGACTCGGACGGTGACGGCGTCAACGATACGTTGGACGATTGCCCTTGGGCTTACGGAACCTCAACCATCGACAGAGACGGTTGCCCCGACCGTGACGGTGACGGGACCTCCGACTTGGGGGACAGTTGGACCTCAAACAACCCCAACTTCTCAGAGGACTTTTTCATCAACAACATCGACGCATACAGCGTTGACCACAACCCGGACGGCTCGACGGTTGCCGTGGCCACGGGCGACCGTGTGCGCACCTACAACGCAAGCACCTTCACCGTCGTGTCCACGTCTCCGGATTTGGTTGGTGGCAACAATGCGTACGTGACCAGTTTGGACTGGAGTCCCGACGGCATGTATGTTGCAACCACGCTTTCCGACGATACTGCAGCGTTGCTCTGGGCGAGCAACTTGACCCTTATTCATGACGACATCACGCATTCAGGTGGCAGCCGGACCTTCTCTGATGTGGCCTTTATGGCCAACAGCACCTCTTTTGCCGTGGTCGATGAAACCAGCGGAGGCTGGGGCGGTGGCACCTGTTCAGGTTGCGCCGTGATGCTTGTCAACGTTGCTGACGGAGAGATTTGGCGTGAGATCACGCCTGCTGGAAATTCCGGGTCGTATTCCTCCGTTGCGTTTTCACCCGACGGCAGCCGAATGGCGGTTGGAGGAGATGGGAACGCCTACCTCATCAACACCACCACCTGGTCCACCGTCCGAGCCATGAACCCGCAGAGCGGTGGCTATGTCCACTCGATTGACTTCTCGCCTGACGGCACCATGATCGCCATGTGCACCGGCTACGACAACGGAAACTCCCGACTTCGAGCTTTTGCCACGTCCACAGGGGCCTCCTTGTTCAACCAACAAGCCACCAGTTCCTGTTACGGTGTGGACGTCTCTCCCGACAGCAAACAAGTCGCTTTTTCCATAGGATACTTCCAAGCCGACGGTGGTTCACTGTTGGTGTATGAGCCGGCAAGCAACCTTCTCGTGGATCGCATTCAACTTGCCCGAGGGACCAATTCTTGCAATCAAAACAACAACAATCCTTGCGGAAATGTCAACAGCGCTTCGTGGCACCCTGACGGCATTCACCTCGTGGCGGCTGTCAGCCGCAATTACGAAGGCATCAGCTTCCTGTTTGCAGATCTCGACCCCGACAACGATGGATACAACAGCACGGACCAAGGCGACGGCGTCGTTGACGTCTTCCCCGATGACGGTACACAGTGGGCCGACACAGACGGCGACGGATTCGGTGACAACCCTGAACCCGCGACCGAACCCGACGCATGCATCGCCACAGCAGGGACGTCAAACATGGACCGCTTCGGTTGCCTTGACAGCGACGGTGACGGTTACTCCGACCCTGTGCCCGGCACATGGGACACCATTGACGGCGCCGACGCGTTCCCCTCGGACAGCACCCAGTGGGTCGACGTTGACGGCGACGGCCGAGGCGACAATTACCTCTTCGAGGTTGACGACTATCAACTTCACATCAATCAAACCGGAGACGCGTTTCCCGCCGACGCCACCCAGTGGAACGACACCGATGGTGACGGGTGGGGCGACAATTACGCCAACACTTCCTGGGGCACAAATCGTCCTTCTGAATGGCCTGGCGCCTACGTGATGGACGCTGGCATGCCCGATGCTTTCCCGCTCGATCGAACCCAGCACATGGACACGGACGGCGACAGCTACGGGGACAACCAAAACAGCGACCGAGCAGATGCATGCCCCAACAATCCGGGCAATTCACAATTTGATCGGTTGGGCTGCGTTGATTCTGATGGTGACGGGTATTCCGACCCAAGTCCGGGCTGGGGCTCCACCACCGATTGCTTCGGGGCCGATGCCTTCCCCAACGACGCCACCCAATGGTGCGATGAGGACAACGATGGATTTGGCAGCAACGTCAGCGGCAACAACGCCGATGATTGCCCTTCATCAGCCGGTTCATCAACCATCGATCGCAAAGGTTGCACCGACTGGGACAACGACGGATATTCCAACGCAGGCGACCCTTTCCCCAACGACGCCACTCAATGGTCGGACCGTGACGGCGACGGACGCGGTGACAACCTCTCCGGCAACAACCCGGACCTCTTCCCTGATGAGAGCAGCCAGTGGGCCGACGCGGACGGTGATGGCTATGGTGACAACCCAGGTGGCGTGAACGGCGATGCTTTCGCCACCGATGCCTCTCAGTGGAGCGACACGGACAACGATGGTTACGGCGACAATTTGAACGGGACCAACGGGGACTTGTGCCCAACGGACTACGGCGAATCGCAAAACCCCGAATCTCGAGGGTGCCCCGATTCCGATCTTGATGGGTATTCAGACCCGGTTGACGCTTTCCCTGATGACCCGTTCCAATGGGTTGACGCCGACGGCGACGGATTTGGCGACAACCAACGCGTCCCCAACGGAGACGATTGCATCGATGTCGCTGGATCCTCCTACGAGAACGCCCGTCAGGGCTGTCTTGACAGCGACGGGGACGGTTGGGCCGATGTTGACGACGCCTTCCCAGAAGACGGTGAACAATGGAGCGATACCGACGGTGACGGATGGGGTGACAACTATTTCTTCACGAACCGAACGGTCGCCGATGAGGACAACGTCGGCGAGGTGCTTGTTGTTCGCGACCAGCGTGGCGATGCCTTCCCGGACATCGCCACCCAGTGGTCCGACGTTGACGGCGACGGTTGGGGCGACAACCTCAGCAGTTTCAACCGGGTTGACAATTTCCCGATGCGAGTTTCCCAATGGAACGACCTTGACGGTGACGGCTTCGGAGACAACGTCTTTTACCTCCCTACGGGTTCAAATGAAACCGACACCCCACTCCCTGCTTATCAACCGGATGAGTGCCTCAAAGAACCGGGTACATCCTATGTTGATGTGTTTGGATGCGTTGATTCGGACGGCGACGGCGTGTCGGACCTCAACGACCCTTGCGTCTGGGATCCAGCCGTTTCGGACGGTGCTCGAACAGCCGTGACATGCTCCATCACTTCAGATCCAAACGCCACGGCTACCGATGATGAATCGGATTCCTTCCTCGCAGCGGCCGACAACACAATTGTCTACATGGGTGGGGCCATCATCTTCATGTTGGCACTGATTTTCGTGGCACAAATCTCTCGGGCTGCCGGACGCAGAAAAGCAGTGGCTGCCAAGCGAGAGGAGCAAATGGTTCAGGCATCCTTTGGAGAGGAAGATGAACGCCGACTGGCTTGGATTCAGCATTACATCGCTGAAGGGAACTATGCAGAGGCACGAGCTCTGGGCTGGGAAGGGCAGGAAGGCTTGCCACAGTGGAAGCAGCATGAAATGCAGCAAGAAGCAGCTCAACAGGCCGCCATCCCAACCATGGTCTCCCTCGAAGATCTCTGAGGTTGGCCTACGCAAGGTTTGCACCGCTGCCCTTTCAAGGGGGAGCCTGTCTCAAGAAACATGACCAACCAGCGTAAGCCAGCCCTGTTGCTGCTGCTGGTCATGATGGGTGCTTTGGCGTTTACCGCCCCCACCACTTCGGCCAACCCAGACGATCTGGCGTTGAATGTCACCACAACGAGCCCTTCGGCCGGAGGTTGGTACGACCTTGCGCACCCCTTGAACATCACCGCTGCCTTTTCCAACACGGGAAGCGATATCCTCTCTGTTCCCAACAATCCGTCGTGCAACGCGGTTCTCATGGTGTACAACAGCAGCGGTGTGCTGGTCAACAACGGAACACAAGATTGCCTTGACCGTTCACGTGCCTTCGATCTCTTTTCAGGTGAAACTCGGGCGTTTGATACCCTCACATGGTCGATGCTTGACGACACGGATGGTTGGCTGCCCAGCGGTCAATACACCGTGCAACTGCTCCACACCGCAACCAATCGGTCCCATGACATCAACGTTCGAGTACACACTCCGGTGGTGTTGCCAGAGGGGGTTGTGGTTGACGCTCAGATCCATCCCACAGGACAAGCCGACGAACCTCACCTGCTCACCATGTCCGTCAACAACCCCACCAATGCTGAGGTTTTCATTCAACACATGCCACCGTGCGTGCTTGAACTGACCATCAACGGCGAACTCAGCGAAGGACCCGCTTGTTTCACAGAAGTTCCCTCCCTCATGCCCGGAGAAGTGCTCCACCTGGGCCATCAACTTCTGTGGCCATCAGAGGCCATGGACATCACCGTTGCGGTTCAAGGAGACACGTCCCCACAGATGCTTCGGTTGAACGCCTCCACCACACCTGTCGCTCCAAATGCAACCTTGGCCCTTGACTTGCTCCAGCCGCTGACCGAGGCCTACGTCACCGGTGATGTTCTTGCACCACGATTGACCCTCACCTCCAACTCCAGTGTCGACCAAACGCTCTCCTTCACACAAAGTTGCAAAACCGCACTATGGGTGTTTGATGACAGCGGTTCACTGCTCTACGACTCATCCGAGCAGTCTGTTTGCACCACCATCGATTTGGAGGTAGGTTTTGAAGCAGGGAGCACGGAATGGTTCTCGCTGCCGCAATGGGACTTTGGTACCGACAATGGGTGCAGTGTAGGTTCTGGACGGTTGTTGGTGGTGGCTTCCATGCCAGAACTGGGCATGGCAACGTCTCAAGTCGTCATGCGCGAACACGCTGCTCCCAACCTTTGTTTGGACCACACCCAGATGTCGATGTCAATCGATGTCGAACGCACCGCTGACACCGAATACAGACTGGAACTACAACTTTCAAACGCAGGAACGGCAACCACCCTTCGGATGGTTGAAGCCTGTTCGTTGTCGCTGAAATTCCTCGATGCGAATCAACAGGTTCAACACGAATTTCCCGCAATGTGCAACGATTACGACGGACGCGCATTGATTGTTCCATCGGGCCAAACGTTCAATTTCCAAAGCGTTGAATTCGCTACTCAAGAAGGCGAATTTACCCTCCTCCCCTCTGGGGATTACACGCTTGAAGCAACGTTACTCACCTCGGGTCGGTTGACATCTTCTGCCCCGTTTATCCATGCCGAACAGGTGACGGAAACCACGCCTTCTGAACCTGCAGAAGTTGGGCCAGAGACCTTTGTCATTGCAGGTCAGTGGGTCGGTCTGTTGACTCCGAATGGCACCTGTTGGGTGTTGGAGGACGGTGGAACCATGCACCTTTTGTCAAGAGCCATCGGCCTCGGTTTGTGGGCCCCATCCTCCTCGATGCAAGGCATGTATGAGGCGGTCCCCAGCGAACCGTCTCCTGCCTGCTCAATGTACGAGGCATCTTCAGTCTCAATCACGGAAGTGATGGTGGAGCAACCCATTGCTGCCCCCGTCGATGAACAACCGGAAACCACCGTGGAAAACGAGGCCGTCGTCGCTGACACGCCTGTCATTCAGCCTGCATCCGTGGTTTCGGTTGTCGTGACGGCCTCCGTCCTCTCCTTGCTGGTGGCCGTTGTGGCAGCCAACGAATCGCTTCGCATTCCCTCGACGCTTGCGGGCCTGTGGTTCCTTGGTTTGTTAGGGAAAACCCACGAGACCACCGACGGCCGTTACCAACGAGGTCGCCTGATGGGGTACTTGACGGCGAACCCCGGTTGCCATTTCCGGGCCCTCATGAGCGCTCTTGAAATGAGCAACGGGCAAATCTCTCACCACCTGCGAATTCTTGAGAACGAAGAACACGTTTGGCGAAAGAAAGACGGTCGTTTGGTGAGGTACTACCCCTTGACTTCCCAACTCCATCCGAACATGAACGAAGCCGATCTCCCGATCCCTCCACTTTCACCTGACCCAAACAGCCTACAGGGCAAGATTCTGACGCTCTTGGATCGCGAAGGTGGCCTTGGAGAATTCCCCACCCAAGCTGAATTGGCCAAGCGTTTGGAGAAGAGTCAGCAACTGGTGTCCCACCATCTTCGGACGTTGGAAAAGTTCGGCCTTGTCGAGCGACGGAAAATGGGTGTTAAGCAGCGTTACAAATTAACCCGAGAAGCCGTTTTCTTGTTGGAAACCAACGATGACTTCCGCTGAACACCTCACCCCATGCGACACCTCAGATGAGTTGATTTGAGGCGCGGTCTTCATTAGAACCTGTATGTTGGACCAATTTACCCCGAAGGAGAGGACGTTATGGTCGAAGAGCAGTCCAAAATCGACGAGGTTGGTTGGCAACAAAAATGGGCCGATGCTCGCTTGTTCGAAGCGGAACTGTCCGAGGATAAACCCGCCTTTTACTGCTTGGAGATGTATCCATACCCTTCCGGGAAAATGCACATGGGGCATGTTCGGAACTATTCCATCGGTGACGCTGTAGCCCGATACAAGCGAATGATGGGTTTTGACGTGCTTTACCCCATGGGTTTTGATTCGTTTGGAATGCCTGCAGAAAACGCTGCCATGTCAGAAGGGGGTCATCCTCATGACATCACCGAGCGCAACATGGCTTCCATTACCGAACAAATCAAACGCATGGGATTCTCATACGATTGGCGTCGAACCTTGATGAGTCACGATCCGAAGTATTACAAGTGGAATCAGGTGTTTTTCACGCGGTTTCTCAAAAAAGGCCTCGCTCGCCGAGAGTTCGCTCCGGTGAACTGGTGTGAACCTTGCAACACGGTCCTCGCCAATGAACAGGTGAAAGCTGGGCGCTGCTGGCGCTGCAACGGTCCGGTGGAGCAAAAGGGCATGAGTCAATGGTTCCTTGACACCCCAAGGTATGCCCAAGAACTCTACGACGGCCTGGACACCATCGATTTCCCTGAACATGTCAAATCACTTCAGCGGGACTGGCTCGGGCGTTCAGAAGGTGCCAACATCACCTTTGATGTCGTCGGTGAAGACTCAACCATCGAAGTGTTCACCACCCGCCCGGACACCTTGTTTGGGGCAACCTTCGTCACCCTCGCCCCTGAACATCCCCTCTCGGCATCTTTGGTCGAGGGTTCACCGGTCGAATCCGCTTGGAAAGACCTCCACGATGAAGTGGCCAGCATGTCAGAGTTTGACCGCATCAAGAACATGAACAAAAAGAAGGGCGTGTTTTCGGGACGATTTGCCACCCATCCACTGACGGGTGAACACATCCCCATTTGGTTCGGAAATTTCGTCATTGCGACCTACGGAACCGGCGCTGTGATGGCTGTGCCTGCTCACGACGAACGGGATTTTGACTTCGCGATGGAGTACGGCATCCCCATCAAGCGCGTGTTGGTGATGGAAGAAGACGACTCCGGCACCGAACCTGTCGAAGCAGCAGAAACCGATTTGGGTTGGATGGTGAACACGCCTTTCGAAGGCTTCAATGGCCTCTATGGTCAATTCGCCAAAGACGCCGTTTGCGAAGCACTTGCTCTTGCCGGACACGGACACAAAACGATCAATTGGAAAATTCGACCGTGGCTGATCTCCCGTCAACGGTATTGGGGCACCCCCATACCTGTGATTCATTGCGATGCCTGTGGCGCCGTACCCGTTCCTGAGGAGGATTTGCCCGTTGAACTTCCAAGAGACGTTGTCTTTGGTGAAGGCAACCCATTGGAAACTTCTGAATCGTTCCTCCGTGTTGACTGCCCGACGTGCAACCAACCCGCTCGCCGAGAGACCGACACCATGGACACCTTCATCGATTCTTCGTGGTACTTCCTTCGTTACACCGATGCCAAGAACCAAGAAGCAGCCTTCTCGTCATCCATCACCGACCATTGGATGTCCGTTGATTTTTACTGCGGGGGGATTGAACACGCACAAATGCACCTCATTTACGCTCGCTTCATGACCAAAGCCCTTCGTGACCTTGGCCTCACCACCATCGATGAACCGTTTAACGAACTGCTTTGTCAGGGTATGGTCAACAAATCCGCACCGTATTGTGCACCCTGTGGTGTGACCCTCCCCGTCGTCCACGAGGGGGAGGACTGTCCCCACTGCAGCGAACCGCTCACAAGCCGCTCAGCGAAGATGAGCAAATCCATTGGAAACACCGTATCGCCCGAGGCGATGGTCGAACAGTACGGCGCCGACACCGTTCGTTTGTTCATTCTCTTTGCTGCCAATCCAACCGCAGGCATGGATTGGTCGGACACGGCGCTTGAGGCCAACCACCGTGTCATGATTCAACTCCAGCACTATCCTGAACTCATGCGCTCTTGGAAAGCAGGCCCTTCGGACATGGATGATTGGATGTCGGCCAGGTTCAAACAGCGAAGGCATGAATTCATTGACGCCATGGACGAGTACGATCTTCGCCGAGCGGTAGAAATCTCTCATTACGAACTCATCAAGGACATCAACTGGTACGTGCGTCGTGGTGGAGGCTCACCAGCCTTGGCTGAATCCATGTTGCCTGCATGGGCTCAAATGGTTTCTGTTTCCACCCCTCACCTCGCAGAAGAATGGTGGTCAACCGTTGCTGAGGCCCCTTCGGCCTACGCCGCCTCGAGCGAAATGTCGAACCCCGAGGCCATGACGGCTCAGGAACTCACCACCATCGCAGGGGAGCAATACGTTCGAGATTTCTTGGAACAAGCTCGTCGTGTGCAAGTCGTGGCTGAGCGTCATCTCGGTGCTCCCGCCACCTCGGCGACCGTTGTGGTCTCACCAACCTGGAAACGAACCCTTGCCCAGGCAGCGTTGGCGTTCGTTGAGGAAGGTGGCCATCCAAAGAATTTCATGCCCGTGCTTGCCAATCATCCTCTTGCATCAGGAGAACGTAAAGGCGAAGTCATGGGATTCTGGGGCAAGAAAATGTTGCCTCAAATGTTCAAATGGGACGATGCATCGAAAGGGGTTGTTGCCTCAACGCTTGACGAGGCACACGTATTGAGCACGGCCTCTACCTTTATTTCCTCAGAACTTCAACTCACGACGGTTGATGTTGTGCTCGGTGAAAGCGAGCAGGACACGACAGGGCGGGCTTCTTCCGCAATGCCGCTTTCTCCTGCAATCGTCTATGGTTGAGGCTTATTCGGCCTCTTGGGCCGTATGCTGCTTTGGCTGTGCCCCTGTACGAGGAAGAGCCGAGGATTTGGGCATGGGCGGTCCGGGTTGTCGTTGACTGTTGATGAAGGCGTAAGCAAAGATGCCTGCGGCGAGAAGAAGCAACCACCCAGCCAATCCAAGGCCACCATCGTCGCTTTGCGAAGCCGTGGAAAGCGGTTGTGCACAACCTCGCAGATCAACGACCGCATCGGATGCAGAATTCAAACAGAAATCATCTGCGTTTGAAACGCCATCACCGTCGTCATCGAGTTGAACCTGACTGCACCCCGTCGAGGTGACTTCCGCTCCCTCTGCTGTGTTCGGGCAGGCATCAACGGGATCGAGAACGTTGTCTCCATCATCATCGTCGTCCTCAACAGCATCGATGCACCCGTCACCGTCCCTGTCTTGGCCGGGTTGAGCGACTCCGACCATGCCTCTGGGGCATCGGTCGTTGACGTCGAGGTACAGGTCGTTGTCATCGTCGTTGTCCTCAACGTCATCGGCACACCCATCACCGTCGTGGTCTACATCGGCCGCTTGAGCAGCCCAATTCCGCTCGCCGAAGGGGCACACATCCACCCCGTCTTCAACACCGTCTCCATCGTCGTCGGTGTCCATTGTGGTGTCCATGCACCCGTCACCGTCGTAATCTGTGGTGGGGTTGGATGTCCATGAATTGAGGTCGTGCGGGCACCCGTCACCAGGGGATGAGACGCCGTCTCCGTCCTTGTCAGGGTCGCAATCATCACCAAGACCGTCGCCATCGAGATCCGCTTGAGTCGGATTGCTCGTGTTTGGGCAATTGTCTCGTTGGTCGATGTAGCCGTCTTCGTCAATATCGGTGTCGGAGCACCCATCGCCTTCAACGTCGTTCTCTGCGCTTGAGACCCAACCTACAGGCCCCCTCGGGCACACATCGCTTGAATCAAAAACACCGTCTTCATCGTCATCGAAATCTTCAGTGACATCTTGACATCCATCCCCGTCATGATCGCTTGTCACCAAGAGGCTGTTCCAGCCGACGTCACCATGTGGACACGCATCGAATTCATCGTTCAATCCGTCGTTGTCGTCGTCGTTATCGCAAAGGTCTCCGAAGGCATCCATGTCTCGATTGGCCTGGTCTGGGTTGCTGATTTGAGGGCAATTGTCCTCGCCGTCAAGAACTCCATCGGTGTCCAAATCGGTCACGTACATCCATAGACCGAAATCGTAGTTGTACCGATGATCGAAATCGTGCCCGCTGAATTCAGCATCGCCATTGCTGATGAACGAGGTGACGGGCGAGCCCGAAGGGCTGATGGCCAGTTTCAAAGGCAGGTCGTTGCCCAGCCCGCCTCCTTGAATGGCCCAGTCCCATTCCCCTGAACGATGCTGAGCAATGAACAGATCGTGATGCCCATCGTCATTGAATCCGTCCAAGTCAGTCATTGGGGTGTTTCCGAGTGTTAACGCCCCTGTTGTTCGCCCAAGGAGAATGGACTCACCCAGTTCGGTGACCTGAATGCCAACGGCGTGGTCGGAAGAAGACCCTCCGTAACCTTGAGCATCAATCCATTGCCCTGTTGGAGAAATGCTGGCTTCGTAGAAATCAACCCATGCCGATGGTGACAACACGTTGCCTGAGAAATTCATCGTTTGGTCATAGTCGCCCACGATGTGAACGCCGTCAACCTGTCCGGACGCACAATCTGAGATGGACTGGTCTCCCGGTCCACCCGCCGCCGTTGTCCACGACCACCCTGTCCCATCATAACGCCCAAACGCCACGTCTGATCCGCCCTGACTGACGTGCTCTTGATCGTCATCGAACACCACACGACCGAGATAGGTGGTGCCGAAATAGGTCGACCCCAAACGATCTTCACAAAGCACTCCTCCCTGCTCAAGGGATTGATTGGAGGAAATTGGTAGCATGAATTCATCGTTGCCAGCGCTGTCCATGCCGAGGATGGCGATGTGCACCCGTTCATTGGTCCCTGGAGAGGTGACGTTGGCGAACACAAATTCATCGAGGTGAGATATGGCAAGATGGAACCTGTTGCTGTTGGTGGCTTCCATATCCACAATCCTCATCTCGCTTCCCCCCGAAAAGGTCCGAGCCCACAACCAATCGCCTTCTGTGGACAGGCCGGCAACAAACAGACCGTTTGGATCGTTGTCGTCCGTTTTGAAAACAGGCGCTAGATCACCCAACGTGATGTTGCAAGATTCACCATACGTCAAATCGCAGAACAACCCTGCCACAACCATGGTTCCATCGGACATGAGTTCAACATGGCGAAGTTCGTCAAATCCAGACGAAGAGGCTGACATGGTGGCGTTCCATGTGCCGTTCTCGTTCACCCAAGCAACAAACAGATCTTGCCCATAGGATGAATCGTTGGAGGAATAACCGTTCACATCCCCGTGGAAGGCGATGTTTTGTTCAAAGGAACCCACCGTCACCATTCGTCCGTCCTCGAGAGCCACCATGTCGTTGATGCGTTCACCGCCTTGACCGTCGCCTGCCGCTAACCAACCGGTGAGGTTGATGTTCTCCGTTGTGCGGGATGGCGGCACAAGCTCCGCCTCAAGCCCCATGGTTGGGGCGGGTGCTGCGAGGGCCAATGCCATCAATGCCACGAGGAACAACGAAACGAACCCCCGAGAAACCATGTCGTTGCCTCCGTTGCCGTTCCATAAGAAGAAACCGGCTTCTTGTCTTTGAATCCACTCAACCAAGCCTTCATTGAGGGTCGCAATACTAGGCGTGTCCATGGGTCGGAACGATCGGCATCGCCATCAACGAGGCAACGAGGGTCAACGACAACGCCGCAAACGGTACGGAGGAGCAAAAAAGGCTCATTTGATGGAGCGGGAAGAAGCTTCAACCAGGGTGATGAACAACAGGGCAAAGGACCGCTTTACCCGATCACCCACGCCCATGGGGTTCCCGGATGAACCGATTCAACCCTCCGCTTTTGGACTTGACTGGGAGGTTCAACCTGTCCCCTTGGGATCCGAAGAAGTGGTGGCGAACAAGGTTGTTCGTCGCGGTGAATTCGGTTGGGTAGACGATGACCGAGTCGAGGAAATTGCTCGCTTTGTTGACGACCTTCCGATGACGGTTGATCAGGCGCTCTCTCTCCGTTCTGCCCTCTTGCAACAAAAAACGGTGTATTCTCACGGTAAATTGAAGAGCAAGGCCAAGGAATTGGCCAAACATTATCGCAACGGCACGAGCATCGTTGACCTCTCTAAAAAATACGATTTCCCTCCCATGAACGTGTTCAGGGTCGTGTTGGAGGCCAACGGCTGGTCCAAGAACAAAATCAAGGACAGTTTCAGGGACCCTGCTTCAATGAAGCAGCGTGAACAAGAAGAATTCGAAGCCGCCGAGGCAACGGACCGTGTCTCAAACGTGGACCAATCAGAAACTCAACTGCGGGCCGACTTGTTTGAGGACATCCTCGCCGATTGGTTTGAGGAGCAAGGTGTCAAACTTCGACGCCAACCCGAGATGGTCAAGGAACAACAACAAGAACACGGCCGGCCGGTTCGCACACCAGACCTTCTTTTTCTCGATGACGTGACCATCAACGGTGAGCCTGTAGCTTGGATTGACGCAAAACACTTCTACGGGGCAGACGTTGAATTCCAGCGAAAGAAAATGAAGAAACAAATGCAGAGGTACATCGACGAATGGGGGTCGGGAGCCATCGTGTTTCGACACGGCTTCTCGGACAACCTCTACCTGCCTGGAGTGTTGATGCTCGATGCCAGTCCTCTTGATCTCACTCGTTTGAGTGAATCGGCACCAAGCGAGTAAGCAACATCGAAAGGCCCTGTTCAAGGCACAACGCGCCCAATTGTTCCAATTGTTCTTCCTGAGGGGTCCGGTCCAAATCGACAGGCAGAACAGCCACCGAGGTGCCCAACATGCACAAACAGGGTACGGCAAGACCTTCCAAGTCGGTTTTCTTCATCGCTTCTCTGACGGTGGTCAGGAGTGAAGATCGACCGTCCTCATCCATCATTCCCGAGGCTTGTGCGAAGGTTGCGGATTCTTCGATCAACCTCGGCCATGCCTTTGCATCCCACGGAATCTGCGTAAGTCGTTTCATACAATCGTGACCTGCTTTTGAGATGGCCGACTTCCATGCAGCGTCATCGATGTAGGATGACGTGTGACGTTGTTGCGTGCTTTCCCAAACGAGGAGAACAGGTGTTTCCGCCCCAAACGATTCCACTTGCCCTGGCCATCCAGGTGCTCCAGGGTGTGTTCGAAGTTCCACCCCGCCGACAGAAGCCCCGAGGACGTCGCCAAGGCCCCCGCTGTGTTGGCGCTCCACCTGATGCGCGATTTTGAGGTACTGACGGCGCGATCCCCGCCCGGTCAACTTCAGCAACAATCCACCCAGGGCCATGAGTCCAGCGGCGGACATACCAAACCCTTGGCTGGGCGGGCAGTCCAACCGAACGTGCAACGTCAAGTGTTCATGTGGGCGCAGCAAGGTGGCAAAGCGACATGATTCGATGAAAGAACGGTAAATCCGATCATCGTTGATGGCAAATCCGTGGCGGTCGGTAACCGTGATGTCAGCTCTCTGAGCGACAGGATCCGTGATCCGTTGGTCGGGTTCAACCCCTGCAGATTGAGGTGATGGTTGCTGATGAACCACGGTGAGGGTGCCTGCGGCCTCCACGCCGTGGTGCACGGTGAAGCCGGCTCCACAACTCCCTTGGTCGCGCGGCAGTCGTTGCTCACTCTCAACAGTGAACAACAACGTGATGTGGCCGCCTTGTCGGGCGGTGGCCTCGGGCATGAATCACAGGCGTGTGTGTCGGCTCATCAATGATGTGAGCAAACGACGTTCAGGCCAAAGCACCTTGCAGGTGTCCCTTGATTTCATCAAATCGTCCTGCAAGTTCGGTCATGGCCATGTTGAATGCCATGACGGGGTCGAGGCTGCCGTCGGTTTCGTAGGAAAACACGTAAGCGTTCTCAACCGTTTCCATGACGATGGCTTCACCGAAGGTTTCGTCTCGTCCTGTACCCGGGCCGACCTGATGGAGGGCCTTTTCGAGGTCAAGCACGTGGTTGATGTCGGTGATTTTCTTGCCCTTGCCGAACAGTTTGGCGTCAATGGCTGAGCCGTCGCTGGTTTTCAATCCCAAATCAAAGAGAATTTTTGCTGCCTTGGCGTCCTTGAGAACGGCGATTTGTTGTGGACGGAAGCCCACAGCAGCCACAGGAGACCACTTGGCGTGATCTCGGCCTCGGCCGAGAACTGCAAAGGCGTAGAATTCGAGGTACTGCCCCTTTGAAAGGACCGTCAACGGAATGGATTTGTGCTCTTCACGGATGTCAAACACCGGGTCAGAGATGGTGGTGATGTCGCCCGCATAGACGGTTCGGAACTCGTCCTCGCTGTCGGAGGAGGGGCCACGGGCCGAGAGGGTGTAGAGCACTTGACACATTGGGCAACCCTTGTCTTCTTCAACAACGTCCATGCAGTTGGAGCATTCGTCAGGGAAGGACAGGCCTTCGTCAGGATTGGTGGGGACAGGAATCATGGCCAGGCGGTGGGCCATCACTTCATCGGGAAGAACGTTGACGGATTCGACGATCTCTCCTTTGTTGTCTTGGGTCACGCCTTGCGAGAAGTCCACACGAGTGATGGACAACTTGGGCACGTCGGCCATGAGGGCTCTGCGGATCGCATTGACCTGAGCGGCGTCGGTGTCGGTGATGAGGATACGGATTTCGTGGCCTTGGGGCCAGCCTTCTACGATTTCGGTCTTCATGATGGTCACGCTTCCTGTTCAGACACGTCGGCCACGGCGGCCGCCCTTCTTCTTGGTTCCATCGTGCGCGATTGGTGTCACGTCTTCGATGCGAGTGATGGTCATGCCAGCGCGGGTCAATGCACGGATGGCAGCTTGGGCTCCTGGCCCGGTGTTGTTGGAGAGGTTGCCACCTGGTGCGCGGTATTTGACGATCAATTCTGTGAATTCCTTGTCACGTAGGGCATCGGCCATGCGCTCAGCGGAGCGGGTAGCAGCGAATTGGCCTCCTTTGTCCTTGCCGGCTTTGACGACCTCGCCTCCGTTGCAGGTGGTGATGGTCTCCGCACCCGTTAGGTCGGTGGCGGTCATCAGGATGTTGTTGTAGGAACTGAAGATGTTCACAATAGCTCGACGGGTCATCACTCATCGCCTCCTTGGGTGACGGCTTCGTTGGATGCCTCAGCAGCAACACGAACTTCTTCTGCAAATTCAGGAGTGGCCTCGGGGTCGACACCTTCTTCAGAATATTCGGCCATCTCACGGCGTCCTTCAATGGCTTGACGGATGGCGTGGTTGGGGTCGTTGAGTGGGGAAGAGGAGTGGTAGCAAAGTTCGCCCTCTTCGTCTCGGGAAACAGGGTAGGACGGAATGGTCACCTTTTGGTCACCAACGCAGATTTGTCCGTGCGTCACCAGCTGCCTTGCTTGCTTCATGGTGCAGGCCAGACCCTTGTAGTAGACTTGGGCTTGGAGTCGGCGGCTTAGCACATCCTCGGTGCCCAATGAAAGAACATCGCCGAGTTCAGCGTTGCTTTCGATGAGCCCCTTGTTGTAGAGTGAATGAATCAAATCTTCCATCTCTCTCTTGCCGTGGCCTTCGGACGTGTCGATGCTCCCAATCAGGCGCATGGCTTGTTGTCGGTATCGGCGGAGTTGAGACTTGGCCTTCCAAATCTCCTTCATGTTCTTGAGGCCATGATTCTTTTGAATAGCATGTTCTTCTTCGATCCGGTCCGCCTTCCACGGGTGGGATGGTGTATCGAATTTAGGTCGTGAAAATTTTGGTTCTCCCATGATGTTCCCTCCTTATCACTTCTTTCTGCTGACACCCAGTGTCAGGCCGCCACGGCCGTTGGAGCGTCCACGTTGTCCACGGACCTTGTTCCCCGAGGCGTGTCGAATACCTCGGTAGGCTTTCATGGTGCGCAGACGACTGATGTCATCAAGCGTGGTGAAGCGAACTTGTTGGCCAGTGACGTGCAGGTCACGGCCGCTTTCGAGATCCCATTCTCGGTTGAGCATCCAACTGGGGACATGGTCGGCATAGGTTTCAATGGCGCCACGGAGTTGCTCTTGTTCCTCTGGGGTGAGGAAACCTGCGAGGCTGTGTGGGTTGAACCCGGTGTTCTTGCAAATTTGATTGGCGGTTCGGGCTCCGACGCCTTTCACAGAGGTGAGGGCTGTCGCCAACGGTTTCAATCCGTCCATGTCTGTATCTGCCATACGCAGAATGTAAGAAAAGTCGTCGCCAAGGTCTTCATCCTTCGGTCGTGCCATAATTTCACCCAATGTTAACACACAGTGTCAAGCAATCCTGCGACCAACCCCCCATATATCAAGACCGCGATGCCAAAACTGGGGGGCAAAGCCGCGAACGGCGGCGTCATGGCCGTTCAGTTTCGGGCTCTACGCACAGCAACAAGGTCATGCCGTTGGGGTGCTGAGCAACAAATCCCGTCCGATGGCCGCCTCTGTTCAGCAGTTGCCGGTCAAGCGAGCCTTGCCAGTTTGGCTGCCGTTCTGGTGGCGTTGATAAGCGGAGTTTCACGGACTTGAATTGGTGTTCAAGGGCCAGATCCACAACGTCTTGAACACTTTCATCGGTAAGGGCGCCCTGGTGAAGGGCCACGACCTTCCCGCTGGCTTGGACGAGCAGGTCGTCGCCAATACCGAGCCGAAGTGGATGCGGGTGGTGCAGTTGAGGGCGCCGACCCTCGATCATGCCCCATCGCATGTCTCGGTCTTTAGACACGGTACCGAGCCACGAGCTTACCAAACCGCTCTCAACAAGGGCCGCATCAAGCAAACTGACGTGTTCCCCCCGTTGAGGTGGATGGACCGTAACGGACAACGCAGCGATGGGCTCTGAAGTGTCGACCACCAAAGGTCGCTCTCCAAGACGAGGCGGGATTCGCACAAACCGGCGGTTCACTCCACGTGAAGCCAATGGGCCTGTCCACAACGCCAATCGGTCAACTCGCCCTCGGCCCCTCGACGTCCACACCCACATCCACTCAAGTTCAGGCCAGCGTTGTTTGACCATGTCTTCGACCTCCCCTCGTTGGTCAGCGCTCAATCTAGGTGACAGGTCCAAAAGCATGGCAGGGCCTCGTTCATGAGGCGAAAACCAGGGTTTCCAGGCATCGAGGACGGCATGAAGCGGCGGTTGCATTTCTGAAAGATCGTGGAGCCGGCTGTTTCTGGGGCGAGCAGGGTCCAGTTGCAGCATGGCAACGCACGGAATCGCCTCTCCGTTCACCGAAGCCAAGGCGAGGTCTGCCGCCAACCCGTCTCCTGCGAGAATCCTTGATTGGGCACACCAGGGGGCGGCCTCTTGCTTTGCGAGAGTGGCAACAGCTTGGAAGTTCAAGGCACTGGCTTGTGCTCGCTTTGGTTCCAATTCAATGCCAATGGCGGGCCGCTTCAGCGTGAAGGCATGCGCACACAATTGGAGCCCGCTGCCACAAGCGGGGTCGACAATGATTCCATCGGCCAACTGGACATCGAGAAGTCGGAGAGAACGTTCGGTGGCCACTTGCCAAGGCGTTGCCAAGGGACGTCCGTCGTTGGCATGATGGAACAGCAGTCCTTCAGGGGCTGTGGCGTCCGCACTGGTTTGCGTGGCCCCGGTGTCTTCAACCGAAGTTGGATCGATAACTTCGTGCATGCTCCAGCCTCACGAGTTGGTGATGTCGGACCGAGTAACAAGGCTTTCAAACGGAATTCCAGCTTCAGCGAAGGCTTCCTTTGCCCCTTCTTCTCGGTCCAGAATGCTGATCACCGCCACCACACGGCAATCGGTGTCGTTGTGAAGGCGTTGAACGGCCTTGATGGATGAGCCTCCGGTGGTGGTGACGTCTTCAACGATCACAACATCGCCGGCTTCTGCCAGTGAGGAACCTTCAATTCCGGGCGGGTTGTTGGTTTTTCGACCACCTCGGCCTTTTGGATTCTTCCGGACCATGAAGCCGCGAAGATGCTCCTCCGCCGAGGGAGAGCCGATGACAAGAGCCGTGAGCGGAACGGCTCCAAGTTCAAGGCCACCCACATACCGAGCGTTGTGATCCTTGATTCGCATGTTGATCATCGACCCCAGCAATGCACCCGCCTCGGGATGCATCATCACCGGTTTTGTGTCAAAAAACCACCTTGAATGGCGTCCACTGGCCAGTGTAAACGCTTCATCATGGCCGCCATCGAGAAAGGCCAACTCACGAATTAATTCCACGAGTCGAGGCCATTGCGAATGGTTTCGGATGTTCTCTGGAACGGTCATGGTTGCATGTCGCAGAATGCGCCGTTTGAACTTTGGGTCATCCAAGCGAACCGCTCGGATGATAAAGGGCCGGCATCATGTGTTCGTGAATCACCATGTCGCCACCATCATCGGTTTCCAAACCGGGGGCTCACAACCCTCTTTTGGGGCTGGATGTGGCTCGGCTCGAGGCCGAGATGCAACGGTACCACGAATGGCTTGACGAACGGGCCGACGATGCCTACATGATTGCAGAACAAGCCCGCCAAAAGGGGTACGATCACAAAAACCGGGTTGAAATCCCCCGAGCAGCGGACCTTGCAGGGCGAACAGAAAAACTGCTCATTGAACACTTGGACGGGTACCCTGTTGCGGACGACATCCGTTCAATGCTTGAAGAGCACGACCGTGAAACCACCTCGATCATGATGGCTCAATCCGTCTCTCGTGGCTTCCGGGAGAAGGGATATGATTTGGAGAAATCCATCGACGTCGGGCTTCGAGTCGGTCTAGCCGTGTTGACCGAGGCTGTCCTGGTGGCTCCATTGGAAGGGATCAGTGAAGTGCGCCTCCTCAACAACATTGACGGCTCCCAGTTTGTTTCGGTTCACTTCGCAGGACCAATTCGGGCAGCAGGAGGCACCGCTCAGGCTCTTGCGGTGCTGATTGCAGACATGATTCGTCGAGAACTTGACATCGGCCATTACCAGCCCACGGACCCCGAGGTTGAACGGGTAAAGGAAGAATTTGGGCTCTATCGTGGCAACCTCCAATACCGCCCCTCGCCCCCAGAAATTGATGAAATCGTTCGCGCTTGCCCGGTGATGATCAACGGTGAATCCACCGAACGCATCGAGTGTGCGGGCTACGGCAACGTCCGCAACATCGACGAAGCACGCATCCGGGGGGGTGTCTTGCTCGTCATCGGGGAAGGCATGTGTTTGAAGGCACCAAAAATACAGAAACACACCGAGCGCCTGGGGGTTCCCGGATGGGATTTTATCTCAAAATTCGCCCTTCGAGGCAAAGAGGACGGCAGTGAACACAAGGACGCCTTCAAGAGCAAAAAAGTGCCCCCCATCACCAAATTCATGCGGGACATCATCGCGGGCCGTCCCGTGTTCGGAGGACCGCTTCAACCCGGTGGATTTCGGTTGCGATACGGACGAGCCCGCCCCTCGGGTTTGGCAGCTGCTTCAACAAACACGGCTTCGATGCTCGCCATGGACGATTTTATCACGATTGGCACACAGATGAAAATCGAACGTCCCGGCAAAGCCTGCGCGATTACCCCATGCGACGATTCGGAAGGCCCTTGGGTGGTGCTCGAAGACGGACGTTTCCTCCGCTTTGACGATGCAACGGCCTTCACTGCTGTTCGTCAAGATGTGAAACAAATTTGGGACAACGGAGAGTTGGTCGTGGGTTACGGCGAATTCATGGAGAACAACAAGAATCTCGTTCCTGCCGGTTATGGAATGGACTGGTGGGCAAGCGACATGATCGAGGCCCTATCAACCGAACAAGACCTTCAGGCGTTCCTCGATTTGATACAAGGCTCCCAAGCCGAGTGGCCCGAAGGCTTGCCGGGCATCGGCGTTCACGAGGCTCCCAATGCCGACGCTCAGTTTCTCGTGCGCCGAGCCTGGCACCAACGCTTGCGCAGTACAGACATGGCCTGGGACCAAGCGCTGGGTTTCGCTAAGCGGTTCAAGACCTCGTTACCTCCTCCTCACAATCCATGGTTGCTTGATTTGCCGTTGGAATGGTTGCCGACTTTGCTGGGCCAAATTAAAAACGCCGTGGTTGAATCACCAACCACTCCCTCTTCTGACGGTGCTCGCCCGTTGGGGAGTGCCATGCACCTCCGCTTCTCCAACGCTGTGAAAGGTTGGACACCAAAAGGCATGGACGAATTGCAACCTGAACGGCTGCCCCCGTTTGACAGCCGAGCGATTCCAGGCCCCCCTGCCACCTTGGCTGCTCCGTTGTTTGCCGCTGAAATGCCGGAGGGTTGGACGTTCTGTCAACACGGTCTGGTCAAAGGAGGCATGATGTTGCTTGGCCTTCGTCACCATCACGATGGCGACGACCTCGTCGTGACGGCGGGTTGGGAGGCCATGTGCGAAGCGCTTGGCTTTGTTGTCGACGGTCAAGCCTTGGTGCAGACGAAGGACTTGGCCAAGGCGGCAGAGGACCGAATGAATCAACTGAAGAACGCCAAAATCATCCTTGACGAAGAACGCGAGCGCGTTCGCAATCTGGAGAAGGAACGCTCCACCGTGCGCATCGCAGCCGAAACCAATGCTCGTCAGCGCGGGCTTGGCATCACCGAAACCGATCAAGTTGGCCAGCGTGCGGCCGATGAGGTGATTGATGTTGGGCCAAAGGACCCCAACGCCTACCTTTCAGCCCAACGACTCGAGGACGAGCACGCCATTCATGGCATCATGGTCATCGTGCGCACACTCTCCAGCCTACGGTGGGAGCACAGTGCACCGGTTCGCATCGGATGTCGGATGGGTCGACCGGAAAAAGCAGCCCCGCGAGTCATGAACCCCATGACGCATTCTCTGTTTCCCATCGAACTGAACGGTGGGAATCAGCGCCTGCTCGCCAACGCGCTGGACAAGCAGACCATCCGTGTCCAGTTGGGACGACGCCGCTGTGAACGCTGCGGTAAAGAATCGCCTTTCCTGAGGTGTCACCATCGATCCTTGGACGAGTTCGGTGAACGACGGGCCGGCGAGGTGTGCGATGGACGCACAGAAACGGTGCAATCCAACTCAAACGCCCGCCGGCGGGGGGAAGTCCAAAGTGTTCGGATGGACGAGATGGTGGAAGATGCCCGAATTCGCCTTAACATCGACCGCCTTCCTAATCAGGTCAAGTGCATGAAGAAACTCTCAAGTCGAGATCAAACCCCAGAACCCATCGAAAAAGGCATTCTACGGGCCAAATACAACCTCCCCGTGTTCCGCGATGGGACGGTTCGTTACGACATGAGCGACGTGCCCATCACCCATTTCACCCCGAGAGAAATTGGAGTTTCATGGAAGAAATTGCACGGACTCGGCTACACTCACGACCACTTTGGTGAGCCGCTGTCCGATGACGAGCAGATGTTGGAAATTTTCCCTCAAGACTTCATTGTCGCCAAAAACGCTCAAGACTTCCTCCTCAGAACAGCGAAATTCACCGATGAGTTGCTCACCCGATACTACGGCATGGAGCCATACTACAACGCAGAGCATGCCGATGACTTGGTCGGCCAGCTGATCTGCGCTTTGGCCCCCCACACCAGCGGAGGTGTGTTGTCCCGTATCATTGGATGGGCCGATTGTTCGGGTGGATACGCGCATCCTCTCTTCCATGCTGCAAAGCGAAGAAATTGCGACGGCGATGAAGATGCCATTCTCATGCTGATGGACGGTTTGTTGAATTTTAGCCGAGACATTTTGCCCGCCAACAGAGGGGGTCAGATGGA
>QXXW01000114.1:0-4552 GCA_009887255.1 Candidatus Poseidoniales archaeon
CCGTGTTGGCGATCATGTCGGTGAAGTACGAACCCATCAACACGATGAACAGGATTGGGAAGGCGATGTAGATGAGGACGTCCCACCAGCGGCCGACTTCCATGTCGTTGTCACCGGTGTTGATGAAGTCGTCACGGAAGGCAGAGACGCCAAAGCCAAGGTAGCCTGAGAAGCCGTCAGGAGCTGTTCCAGCCTCAACTTCAGAACGCCACTTGATGTAGCCGTACTTCCAAATTGAGAAGGCAATAAACAGGCCCGAGAACATAAGCCCGTAGCCCCAGATGTGGTCTTGAACCTCCAAAAACTCAGGGAAGGCCACGCCAGCGCTGTCGAGTTTCACCCACAAGACGGCCGATGGAAGGCCGAAAAGGAACAGGGCGATGCCGGTGATGAGCACCGAGCGTTCTCGCTCGTATCCGTGGTCAACAAAGTTGCGCACGCACAGTTCAACGGTGGAGATCATCGATGTCAGTGCTGCAAAGGAGAGGGCGAGGAAGAATCCAGCCATCATGAACAACGGCCCCCAAGCGCCACCGGGGGCTTGGGCAAAGACTTCGGGAAGGGCCAGGAACGTGATGGCTGATGAGCCGCCGGTTACCGTGGCCAAGGGGTCAGGGTTGACCGCAAAGATGGCGGAGAGAACCGCCAGGCCGGCAATGATGGAGATGCTGTTGTTGGCCAGCCCCATCGTGAACGCGTTGAGGACGGTGTCCTCGTCCTTTCGCATGTACACCGCATAGGTGATGCACATGCCCATGCCTGCGGAGCAGGACCACGCTGATTGGGACAATCCGTTGATCCACACTTCCGGTTCAAACAGCATGTCGGGGTCGACCGTGAACATGAACAGCGCTCCGTCCAGCGTTCCGTCGGAGAAATCCATCCACAGGGAAAGGAAGAGCGTGAGGAAGAGAAGGGCGAACAGCGAGATCATCAGGTAGAAGTTCACCTTTTCAATGGCTTTGGCCCCTTTCCAAATGGCACCAAGGACCAACAGAATAACGATGAATTGGAAGAAGATGACTTGCCCTGGAGACTGCAAGAAAGCGTTCCACACCTCGGTGGTGTCCACGTCTTCGCCAGTCAAGGCTCCGGTGATGCCCAGTTGGAAGTACTTCAGCGTCCAACCGGAAACCACGGCGTAATAGAACCCAATGGCGGTCGAAATCCAAGCCGTCCACAGGCCCATCCATGCGAACCTCTTGCCGGCAAAGATACGGAAGGTACCGATGGTGCCCGTCCGACTTCGCTTGCCCATGGCGTATTCTGCGATGACCAATGGAATGGACCAGATGAACAAGAAAATGAGCCACGGAATGAGGAAGGTACCTCCACCGTTGGCCCCGACCATGCGAGGGAAACGCCAAATGTTCCCCGTTCCAATCGCAGCGCCAATTGAAGCAAAAATCAGGCCCAGACGGCCGTTAAACTGGTCGCTTTCCGCCATGTCCTCACCTCAATCCTCATGGCCATCGTTCTCGATGGCCGCATCCTTGGCTTCGGCCGTCTCAGGCTGAGTAAGGTCGACGTCTTCATCGGTGCCAAGCATCGTTCGCAGGGCCACCGCCAAACCGCCCCACACGAAGGTGGCGACCAAGGAAAAGGTGAACAAGGCCCCGGCTACGCTACCAAACGCAGCGCGATAGGTCACGTCCAGCACGTAGTAGTCACCGTCGTCAGGGTACTGATAGAAATCGGCACCGCCAAGGGTGGCGACTTGAGCCTTGTAGTGCAGTTCGCCCGTGGTGGTTTCCCCGATGGGAACCATGGCACGAAGCAAGGTGCCGTTGCCGTTTGAGAGGCTGCATGCGTTGCCGCCGACCACGTCCAATTGGACGGATTCCCAAGGTGAGGTGGACCATTCGCGGGGGCCGAAATCGCTTTGCAAGCGGCTGGGCTTCACCTGTCGCCACTTCACAACGGAATTTTCCACGCTGTAGGGGAAGGCGTTTGAGACGCACACATCGATGGGAATGTCACCCTCGTCGGGGATGTCAACAGCGTTGGGCTGCTTGAGGTAATTCTGCTGGGAAATGTTGGCGATGGCAAGGTCGGCTCGCTCACGAGGAGCGTCGGCGATTTCGGCCATGTAAAAGCCAGTGCCGAGGTTGCGAACGGCGATGTGGTCGATGTCGACTTCATTTTGGTGGAAAGCGGTTCCGATCTCAGAGGTGTAACAGTACGACCCGTGCACACCGTAGTGCCAATCGCAGAAATCCCCGGTGGTCGGGTACAAATCTGAAGATTGCATGTTGGTGTACTGGGTCATTTCTGCAAGTTGATCCCCGTGGAAGATGAGTTGGTCGTGGTCGGGTGTTTGACAGCCCTGGCAGTGTCCCCACGGATAGAGAATGAGTTCAGAGTAGGAGTGGTGCGTGAGGGTGGATCGGAACTCACTGGCTCCGTCGCCGACATCGTCGTTCATTTCGGTCAAGTCCTGAATGAATTTGGTCTCGGGTTCCGAGTTTCCACCGTTCCAATCTTCGTCGGTCTGTCCGTCGTTGTCGTCGTCTTCCCCGTCAACGTTGTCTTCGTTGATGAGGCCGTCACCGTCGTTGTCGCTCGTATCAAACGGACCGGTGTACACGTCGTTGTTTGATATCCCAAGACGTTCGTCTTCGGCAGGCGTGCAGGTGCCGGGAGCTCCGGGCAAGGTCGCACCGAGTGGGAATCCCCATTCGTACTGGTAATTCCTGTTCAAGTCCACACCGTCGCAATCTTCGTCGACTTGCTCGTTGAGGTCAGGCAAGAGTTGAGGGCCGTTGTTTCTGAGGTTCTTGCGCCAGCCACCCGACGGGCAGGACTCCCATGCTGGAGCGGGGCAAAACACCTCTCGATCGTAGATGTTCCCGTCCACGTTCAACATGGGCACGAGGTAAATTTCTCGGCTGTCAACCAAATCGGTGATCCACTGCTCGCTGTAATCCTCGTCGACACCAAGGTCGCCTGGACCACATGGGGTGCCGTCGCCGTTGGAATCTTGGACGCTTGAATCAAGCGCCAAACAATCCCCGTCGTCGTCAAGGATGCCGTCGCCGTTGTCGTCGCCCCAGCCGTCTTCGTCGACCCGACCGTCGCCGTCGTTGTCGTAACCGATGTTGTTGTAGGAAAAGGCGATGACCTCCATTTGCATGATGGGCACCTGAACCGACATCCATTCGCGAGCGTGGTGGTTGCCCACGATGAGCACGTCTGGGCGGTCGGCGTAGTTGCCGTTGTCACCGACGAAGGGGTTGTATTCACCGCCCTCAACGTCCTTGGTGATTTTCAGCCATGGAGAGGAGTAGCCATAGTACCATCCTTCGTAGGTGTCGGCGTTGGTTTCCTCGCCCCTTGCATTGACCCCACCGTTCAATCCCTCATGGAATTCAAAAATGTCCGGGTTCTCTTCAGCAAGTCGTTGCATTCGCTGCTTCATGGTCTCGTAGGAGTGGTATTCCTTGAATTGCAAAATCCGTTCGCCTTCGTCGGCCCAAGGGAAAATCATGTTGATGTAATCCTCCGACCAGATGTCCTCAGGAGCGTCGCCGGTGGACGGTTCCTGGACGAGCGTGCTGCCGGCAACGGGGCTGGCCAACGACAAGAGAAGAGGGAGGGCGATGAGGAACCCGAACGAGGGACGAGTCGTGCGGATGCTGGGGGCAGCGGTCGACGTCATGCTATCGCCCCTTCCACTTCGCTCCACCTCTTGAACAGTTCGTGCCCTTGAGGCGCAGAAAAGGCCCCGTTCCCCCCGGCCCTCCTCGGTGGCCAACAACAATGATACCTGCAAGGGGCTTGGCCCGTTCATGAGCAACCTTTGGCGTCCCGACGACGACTCCTTCCTTTTGGACACAATGGGCGGGTTCAACCTCTACACCCTCGCTGCCATGCTGGGGTTGGTCATCGTGGTGATGGTGGCTCGCGCCCTGACGATGCGGTTTTCGCCAACCGTGCTGCGCAGAATCATCCGCTCGGAATCCATCACCAGCAAGACCGTCCGAGATTCAGACAAATCGCTTGGTGTGGCTGTCGGGGCCGGTTTGGCCTACGTCCTTCTCTCCATCATGCTCGACGACCGAGGGCTGGAAAACTCTCCCGTTGTGATGCCCGACCTGGCGGCTTCTCTGTTGCCGGGAGTGTTGCAATTCGTGGTCGCCATCGCCATGGTGATGTGGGCCATTCGCCTGGTCGACATCGTTCAAGACATTGTGATGTTGTTCGACGACGATGAAAAGATGGACGGGACCGAACGAACACTCATTTCTGCTCTGCAGAGCACCTTGAGATTCATCATCATCTTCATCGGCGCCGTGTTCGTTGCCGACTCGATGGGGCTCGACCTCACATCGTTGATCGCAGGATTGGGAATTTCCGGGTTTGCGCTTGCCTTGGCTGCCAAAGACTCGATCTCCAACTTCTTTGGTGCCATCACCGTGCTGCTCGACCGTCCGTTCAAGGTCGGAGATTGGATTGTGGTCGGGGCCAGCGAAGGCGAAGTGATCGAAATCAACCTTCGAACCACGCTGATTCGCACCTCTGCTGACACCATCATCACCATGCCAAACGCCAA
>QXXW01000115.1:0-17472 GCA_009887255.1 Candidatus Poseidoniales archaeon
CCGTTTTTAATTCGGCTTTTTCAGTGATGAGGCCGCCTCCCCACTTGACAACAACACGCTCTCGCATGGTTGATGGTCCTCACCCATCATGATGAGGGTATCGCCAATGATGATGGGCAAGCATTCATGTGCTACGCCGAGGACCGTAAAGCATGGATGAGAAACCTACTGTGGAGGCCTTCATGCGTCACCTTCAGGTGTGCTTGGAGGAAGCGGGAAACATCGGTGATACCCAAGAACGGGAACAACGGTTGTGGCAACTTGAGGCCGCGCTTCAAGAAGCGATTCTGTACAAAAACCGGGTTGAACAACTCCTGCAACATGGCGTTGACCCGATTCATTTGATCAAACCAGCTGCAGATGGGTCAAAGCCACCAACACCTCGGAAGATCGAAGCGCTCAACACGGCCCATGCGCATTGCAAAAAATGCGGAGCCGGTCTTGAGAACGACCTGTCCTTCTGCCCATCGTGTGGGTATGAAAACGCTTGAGGATCACTCTTCTTCTTCTGCTAGTGTCCACTCTGCCTCGATTTCTGCGATGATGGGGTCGTCGTCTTCAATTTGATACAGGTATTCACCAGGAACCTCATCGGTCAAGAACACGGTGGTGCCGGCTCGGTAGATGACATGCCCATCCGCAATGGCTCGGGTGGTGTCAACTTCCATAATGGCTGGTCGATGAATCCGAACATGACCCGCTTCCATGGCGTTGGCGATGGTTCGAGAGAGGTGAACGTTTTTTCGATCACCTGCAGTGATTCCATATTCTTTGAGAGTCTCAACCTCGTCGGGCTGGCACGGGTAGAAGAGAGCTTCAGGGATGTCGTCGGTTGGTAGGTCCAAATCAAGTTCAATGGAGTGGCCATAAGTGGCTCGCATCATGCCATTCTCAACTTGATACCTTCCTTTTTCGTCAGCGTTTGCAATGGCCTCAAAGTGCCATCCACGCAACCAGTGGTAGTGCCTTCGTTGCTTGCCAATGGCATCCGAAAGTTCTCGAGAATTAACCCAGCCATTGATGTCCATCTCAACACCGAATTTTTCGGGAGCGTGACGAAGCACGAGGGCAAGCATTCTGCCGAGGCTGTTGGCTTCACGGTCGCTCATGATGAACTTCCCTTCTTCGTTGCATACTGGACAATTGGTACCGGAAAAATGGCCGTGTTCTCTGCATTGGCGTAGCATGAAACCAATGCGAGTGTCCACTCCTCATGAACCCTGCGGGTTGGTTGATGATGAACAGACGGTTGCTGGAGATGAGCGTGGGTATCAAAAACCGGGAAGCGATGGGTCTGCTATGGTTGATGTGGCAGTGATTGGTGCGGGCCAAACCAAGTACGGAAATCATGCCCTTGGATTGAAGGGAATGTGGGCCGAAGCCGCCCAACATGCATTTGCTTCTGTCGACAACGGCATCGATGCTGCCATGGTGGATGAGGCGTTTATCGGAAGCATTGCTTTTGGCGGGGCACAGTTGGGCAACACCGCCGCATTGTTAACGGAACACTCCGGTATGAGAGGGGTCCCTGTTCGTCGTGTAGAGAACGCATGCGCTTCTTCAGGTTACGCGCTTCGAGATGCCTGGATGGCGATCAAATCGGGCCAAGCCGATGTTGTGGTTGCTGGTGGCATTGAGAAGATGAACGACCTTACGCCAGAACGAAAGCGATACTGGCTTGGTGTCTCCGGTGATACGGAGTGGGAACGGCTTGCCGGTTTGACGTTTCCCGGAACCTACGCTCTTATGGCACGACGGCATTTTCACGAACACGATTCGACCCACGATGACCTCGTTCACATCAGTGTGAAGAATCATCTTCATGGATCAATGAATCAAAAAGCCCACATTCAGAAGGAGGTCAGTTTTGAAAAAGCCGCTTCTGGCTTCATGGTCGCCGATCCACTCACACTCTACGACTGTTGTCCGCCCTCAGATGGAGCCTCTTGTGTTGTTCTTGCGGCCGACCATGTGGTGCGGCAATACACCGATACGCCTGTCTGGATCAACGGATCTGGTGCTGCTTCGGACCATTTGGCCCTCCACGACCGACCAAGCATCACACAGCTTGTAGCGACCCAACAAGCCGCCTCTCAAGCCTATCGTCAGGCGGGGATAGAAGCTGCGAACATCGACTTGGCTGAAGTTCACGATTGTTTTACGATTGCAGAACTGATGGCAACAGAGGATTTGGGATTCGCTTCACATGGACATGGCGGACGCTTCGCTCGGAACGGTGAAGGGCGACTGAATGAGGGATCCGTTACGGTCAACCCAAGTGGTGGATTGAAATCAAAGGGTCACCCACTCGGGTCAACCGGCACCGGTCAAGTCGTGGAAGTGTTTCAGCAACTGCGACAAGAGGTGCTCGGTGGTCGACAAGTTCGAGGTGCCGAGGTTGGCCTCACCCACAACGTTGGTGGTTCCGGAGCCACCTGTGCTGTTCATGTTTTTGGGAGGGAAAGGGCATGAACGAAACACACGACGTTTGGATGGGCTACCTTGTGAGCGAAACTCCAGCGTTCACTGTTGTGCAATCACCATTCCTTGTTGGAGGACAGCGTGTGTTCGGGGCTGACAGTGATGCGACAACCATGGCCGTTGCTGCTTTGCTGCATCGTGCTCGTTCGGACCAAATCGAGCAAGTTTCGGTGCCATCGGGCGTTGATGAAGTTGCCCTGGCTGTCTCGTGCAACGTCTCTACTCCATCCGAAGAGGAATTGGAAACATGCACGTGGGACATTATGATTGGCGAAGAAGCCATTGTGGTTTTAGCTCGCCGTGACGCAGAGGTGGTTATTCCAAATTTGGATGTGACCGTTGATGGGGACGCTGAGTTTCATGCTTCAATTGATGCTGCGTGGGAACATGAATTGAATGCCCAACACGTGAGCCAGGGTGCTTTCGTTTCAGAAGCCATGTACGCAGAAGGGGCTTCGGCTCGATTGGCGATGATGGGCCAACAAAACAGCGATGGTGTCGTCTGGCCTCCTCGGTTTGGACCTGCTGACACCCAGCAACACATAACCCGTTCCGTTTCCCCGTTGGGTACGGTGTTGAGTTGGACCCAGCTCAGTGCCGCAGGCGCTCCATCTGAATTTTCACTTAGGGCTCCGTTGCTTGGGGGTCTGAAAACGGTTCTTCTTGAATTGGATGACGGACCAAGAGGGGTGTTCCTCCTTGTTGACGACGAGGAACACGATGTCAACATTGGTGATCGAGTGGCACTGGTTCTCCGTCGCTTGTACGCTCAGGAAGGCTTCATGCGATACGGGTTGAAAGGCCGTCTCGTCTAACATCGGCAAAGGGTTCATAGAAAGCCGTATCCACAGCAGGCCTATGGCTGGATTCGGAGGCATGCGGAAAGGTCGAGAAGAAGCAAGAACCAACCTTGGATACACCGATGGCGGCGAATGTCCCCGATGCGGTGGAAGTGCCGAAAATTCATCCATGACAGGCTATCTTCAATGCACGGGATGCCAGCATGAATGGGCTGACCCCAACCATGTGGAGGAGCGAAAAGGCCCAGAACCTCCATCGCACAAGCGAGACGCCGAGTTGATTGAACAATTCAAGAGCGAAATGGCATCCGGCGAACTGGCCAATGTACTTGGAGTCTCAAAGGACCTCACCGGTGAACAAGAACAATCACTCAAGCGGCTTGAAGACAGGTGGATGAGCGGTATGCAGGGCCACTTTAATGCGGCATCAGAAGAACGGAAACCGTTGATGATCAGTTTCGACGATGACGACAACATCATGTCTACAGAAGTTGCGGCCATCACCATCGTATCCAACGGCTTTGATGGCGGCGAGGAAATTCGATTGGAATATCCAGGTCGAGGAACTGAATTCTACGCCTACAATGAGCGAAGCCCAACGGGATGGAAGCGAGGAAGGAACGCTGAAGCGACCGCCCGCTCAATCGCGAGTGTCATCAACCGCTCCAGCCGCCTGGTCTATGCGAACCTGAACAACAATCGAGTGTCTTTCGAGTTGCGTGACAGTGATTTGAAGCCAGCTTCCTTTGTCATTTTTGTTGACGACCCCGGGGGCACCGACATCGTGGCTGAAAAGGGTGGAGTCGTTTTGGATCACCGTGACTTTTCCACACTTCAGGACTACCGGAACGTTGTGGAAATGGTCCTGGAGGACGGCATCATTTCTCCAAGTGAAGACCAGTTGTTGTGGGCCATGCGAGAGCAACTCAACATCGACGAGGCTTACCATGTTCAAATGGTCATCGACATATGCGGTGAACAGACACTCAAGGAATGCACCACGTGTGGTTCAATGGCAGAATTGTATCCAGAGTATGCTGCTTGGTACTGCCACAGTTGTGAAGCGTGGTGCTGAGGAGTCGTCCGCTCTATAGGCTGAGGGTACATGCTTGTTAACGGACCACAGCGAACTCGTTTTGTATTCACTTCCAAGGGACCTTTGATAAACTCAAGAGGGTACGACAATCCATGGCCAACGAAACGCTGTACATTGGAATCGACCTGGGAACATTTCGCTCCGTCATGGTTTCCTCCGACAGTCACGAAGTTGAGGAACTGACCGTGATTGGAACCCCAAAAGACCCCATCGCTCGAAATTTCCTCAAGCGTGACGTGCTGTTCGGCCACGAGGCATTGAAGAACCGATTGGCTCTCAACCTTTACCGACCTCTTGAATTGGGTGTCATCAAGGACACGCCTGAAGATCGTGAATACATTGCTCATTTCATCACCCACCTTATTGGGCTTGCAGACCCAGAGGAATACGACCGTGTCGTTGCCGTTATCGGTGCCCCTGCTGAGGCCAGCCACGTCGATAAAACCGCTATTTTTGACGCCGCTGCAGGTTCGGTCAACTCCGCCATGATCATTTCTGAACCCTTTGCAGTTGCATACGCACTCGACATGATCACCCACACCCTCGTCATTGACATCGGTGCAGGTACAACCGACCTTTGCCGTGTATACGGTACCATCCCAGGTCCTGGCGATCAGATGCACACTGGACACGCCGGTGACTTCGTAGACAACCAACTCATCAAGGAAATCACAGCTAAATACAACGGCGCTCAAATCACCAAAGACATGGCACGAAGGTGGAAGGAAGCCTACTCGTTTGTTTCAACCGCAACACCCGATGAACCGGTTCTGGTCGACTTTTCCATTGAAGGCAAGGCCATGACCCTTGACATTACCGACTGCATGCAGCGTGCTTGCGAGTCCATCGTTGACCCCATTGTTGAAAACGTGAAGAAGCTCATCGCAGGCTCCAACCCAGAGTATCACGATGAGTTCCGCAAGAACATGGTTCTCGCTGGTGGCGGGTCCTCCATCAAGGGACTCGGCGCCCTCATCGAGCGCCGTTTGTCCGATATGGGCGATGTCAACGTACACGTGGTTGACGACCCTGTTCGGTTGGGTGCCATGGGCGGTCTTCGATTGGCCATGGAGATCCCTGAAGACATGTGGAAGAACCTCACACTAGCGTCTCGCTGATTTGTCTCAGCATGAGCGATTCAACACCCCTCCCACTCAAGAGAGGGTTCAAGTTTTCGATGGCTACGCCACGCATCTACAACAACAGGAAATCATTGCAGTATTCCGTTGTGCGTCAACACGTGTTTGATGATGTCACGCCGATGTGTGCACACCGCCAACTAAGAAGGGACTTGCACGTTTAAGCGAGAAATTTGTCGATCAGGCTCGGCCTTCGGCTTCCACTTCAGCCCAATCTTTCATGAATCCGTCCAATCCTTTGTCCGTGAGTGGGTGAGACATGAGTTGGCGGAACGTTTTGGCGGGCATGGTGGCCGTATGGGCCCCCAGTTGGATGCATTGGAGCACGTGGGTTGGATGACGGATGGATGCAGCCAATACTTTCGTTGAGAGGTTGTAATTCGCCCAGGTGTTCATGATTTCAGCAATCAACTCCATTCCGTCATGACCGGTATCGTCGATGCGGCCGATGAACGGTGAAACATATGTAGCACCCGCTTTGGCGGCCATGAGCGCTTGAGAGGCAGAGAAAATGAGGGTGACGTTGGTGTCAATGCCCTCTTCAGTCAGAATCTTTGTAGCGGCGAGTCCTTCAGGTGTGCATGGGATTTTGATGATCACATTGTCGGGAAGTTCGGCCTTGAGGGCTCTCCCTTGCTCAACCATTCCGTTGGTGTCCATGGCCGTCACTTCTGCCGATATTGGCCCAGAACAGATGCTGGCGATTTCAGCCACCACTTTCTTGAAATCTCTCCCTGATTTTTTAATCAGCGAAGGATTGGTCGTAACGCCGTCTAAAATACCCCATGCAGCGATTTCTCGAATTTCATCAACGTCAGCGGTGTCCAAGAAGAATTCCATGGTGACGGACTCTCAAAGAGGTTCTATGAACCCTCCCCCACGTACGCTATCAACGCTTTCGAGCAATGGCTCTCTTGGCAGCATCTGCAATGTCTGTGGGCGTTAATTCCATCATCTCAAGCATCTCATGGGACTCTGCGGATTCCCCAAATCGATCCTTTACACCAATCCGCTCAAGAGGAGCCATGCTTGTTGAAGACAAATGTTCAGCGACTGCACCACCCAGTCCACCGATGATTGAATGATCTTCTGCAGAAACAATGGCACCACAGCGTTCGACCAATTCGTCGACAAGGACTCCGTCCAATGGTTTGATGGTGTGCATGTCCACGACGGTAGCCTTGATGCCTTAAGATGCCAACATGTCGCAGGCCTCGAGTGCCTGCGACACCATGACGCCGCAGGCCACAAGAGCCACATCGTGACCTTCGGTGAGAACAACGCCTTTTCCGATTTCAATGGTACCAACAGGGGCATCGTCGTACAACACGGGTGTTTTGTTTCGTGCGGTTCGCATGTAGGATGGTGAGGTGGATTCTGCCAATTGCATGGTTAAGAGTCGGGTCGAGACATCATCGGCAGGGTGCAAAACGGTCACGTTTGGAAGGGTGCGGTAAACAGCCAAATCCTCAATGGATTGGGCAGATGAACCGTCGGTGCCCGTGTGTGTTCCACCGTGTGAACCGCAAAGATGCACGGCAAGATTTGGGCGTGCAACCCCGTTTCGCATGTGCTCAAATGCTCGTTCCGTGAAAATGGCAAAGGTGGATGCAAACGGAATGTAACCACTGGCAGCCATGCCTGCTGCCACCAGAAGCATGTTTTGTTCTCCAATACCGCACGACACTGTTCTTTCAGGGTGTGCCTTTCTGAAATGGAGTGATTTCGTGGATTTTCCAAGATCTGCTTCCAACACAACAACGCGTGGGTTGGTGGCTAAATCAAGAAGTGCTTGTCCGTAACCGTCTCTAGTAGCGGCCATTCGTGTCACGCCGTCACCCCCAGTTCCTTCATGGCCAAAGCGTACTGCTCATCGTTAGGAGCCGCACCATGGAATCCCGGATTGTCTTCCATGAACGATACGCCCTTCCCTTTCACGGTTTGCGCAATAAGGATGGACGGGCCAGCGTTTGAATTGCTCAGGAAATCGAGCCCCTCGAGAATGGACGCCATGTCGTGGCCATCAATTTCCATGACATTCCAACCAAAGGCTCGCCATTTGGCGGGGATGTCAAACATTCTCATTTGGTTTTCACAAAAATCATCGTTTTGAATGCGATTTCTATCCAGAATGACATTCAGGTTCCCCAGTTCATGGTGTGCAGCTGCCATGGCGGCTTCCCACACGGAACCTTCCTGGATTTCGCCGTCACCCAACATCACGTAGGCTTGGCGTTCGCTGTTGTCCATGCGTGCTGCCAACGCAGCCCCCATTCCAAACGACAACCCCATGCCGAGCGAACCTGCTGAAAAATCAACCCCCGGGCACCATTTCATGTCAACGTGTCCTTGACACACACCACCCTTCACGCGATATGATTTCAAGTCTTCATGAGAAATAAAGCCCATTTCCGCGAGGATAGCATACATCCCCGGTGATGCGTGGCCTTTTGACAACACAAAACGGTCACGGTCTGCCCAGGTTGGTTCATCCGGACGAACACGGAGTTGTGTCCTGTACAAGGCCGTGAGCAGATCAATCTCTGACAGGGAGCCACCTGGGTGCCCGGCTTGGGCTCGGTGAACCATGTTCACGATGTGAACCCTGCACTTGCGAGCGGTTTCATTGAGGTCTTCGATTGTGGTCACTTCATCACCATCTGCTGGTCAAGCGGGATGGCCTTTCATCCTTGTGCCACATGTGAACGAGAGGTGGACTCAGCGCTGTCGAGGTTTCAGTGAATTGATAAGGTTGCGAATCGCTTCTGCGACGACCATAACAGCATCTCCCAGCAATGAACCGCCTTTCGGCAACGCCCTGGTTGCCAGCCAAATGAACACGCCGAGGAACCAGCCGAAGAACACGAGTGACAGAGGGTCGTTGAGTGTGACCACGCCAAACATCTCTGGAAGGTCAATTTTGGCAACGATTAAGATGGCAATTAACACCCCCATGATGGATTCGCCTGCGATGAAACCAGCACCGATCAGCACCCCGCGACTTTCAACTTTTTTAGCCGCCTGAACCGCTCGTGGAGAGGGTTCTTCACGCAAGACGCCATCGATACGCAAATGAGCACTTTTGAGCAAGAGATGTGAAATGATGCCGCCCGTCATGATGGGTACGGAAAGTCCCAAGGGCAAGTAAATCCCGATGGCCACGCTCATGACTGGCATGTTCAATCGTATGAGCGTCACGGCAATGACTGCGCCCAGCACGACCATCTGGAGGTTCAAATCGCCCCCGAATGCACCCTGGACGATGGCGCCGATGAGTTCAGCTTGCGGAGCGAACAATGCATTGGAACATGTTGGATCATTGGGGAGGGGATTCATTTCACAAGCCGTCAGGGAGATTCTGAAGGCGTTGTGCAACAACGAAAGAACGGGGCCAATGATGATAGCGCCAGTCATGACACCAATGATTTCTGCAATTTGTTGCCGCTTGGGCGTTGCTCCAAGCATGTGACCGGTTTTGAGGTCCTGCATCACATCACCAGCAATCGCTGCACTTGAGGCAACAATCGCAGCAATGAGCAATGTTGCGTACATCAAGTCAATGGTGGCCATGCCAAGAAGTAAATCTCCGACCGCCCAAACCAAACCAACGGTGAACAGCAAGGTGGCGATGGTCATCCCGGATACCGGTGAATTGGACGATCCAACAACGCCGGCGATGTAACCTGCTACAGCAGCAAAGAAAAAGGATACAAAGGCGAGGAACAAGGCACCAGCGAGCGCTAGAATCAACGAAGCCGTTGCCCACCAGTAAAAAAAGAACGTCAACACAACGAGGACACCGCATACGGCAAACACCATTCGCATGGGAAGGTCTTGTTCAGTACGTGGCAAATCTTGGGCGTCGTTGTCGCTTCGAACAAGCGCTTTGGACAATCCTACGAAGATGGTCTTTCTCATTGACCACAACGTGTAGACGCCACCGACAACCATGGCACCAACACCAACATATCGAACCTCAGCTGCCCAAATCCCATAGAACCCATCCACCATGGAATCCGTCGCTGGCCAACCGTAGACCAGACCGTACATCGGTACGAGCAGACCGAACCCAAGGACGCCTCCCAAAAAAATGTAGGAGGCGATACGGATGCCAACAATGTACCCTACGGAGAGGAGTGCAATTGACAAATCCATACCTGCGTACAGGCGTGTTGACATGAAGTTGACCGCACCTTCCACGGTGTGATGCGTCACCTCGAAACCTTTGACCATCAGTCCATAGATGCCACCAATGCCCAGAGCGTAAAGAATGGCCATGGCGCCATCCCCACCCTCCTCTCCAGCGATCAACACTTCACGGCATGCAACACCTTCAGGATACGGGAGCGCCTCCTCAACGATGAACAGTCGTCGCAAGGCAATGGTAAACATGGTGCCAAGCAATCCTCCGAGGGTGGCAATGATCAAGGTCTCCAACCACTGAATCTCCGCCCAAATACCCATGACAAGAAGTGCAGGGACGGTGAAAATTACACCAGCAGCCAACGATTCACCCGCAGATGCCATGGTTTGTACTGCGTTGTTTTCGAGGATGGATACATCACTGAAGAGGGTTCGCAGGACGATCATGGACATCACTGCGGCAGGAATGCTCGCAGAAACGGTCATTCCTGCATACAATCCGAGGTATGCATTCGCTGCTGTCATCAACACCCCCAAGATGACCCCAACCACCACCACTCGGAGGGTCAATTCCTTCGGAGATTCATCCGAGGAAATGTAAGGCTGGCCTTCCATATCCCTCCGAAATGGTCCAAGTAGGTATAGCCACCGCTGAACGGTGTTCGTTCCAAATTATGGTTGGGGTTTTGTCCATCAAAATAATAACTATTCGTAATCCGCATTGGGGCGGAGATGCCCAGCATTTCTAAGGATGTGTGGATTTGGAACAACATTGGCACAGCATGACGGTGGACGAATGTTACACCTCACAAAATTCCACCGTTGTCGGCCTAAACCCATCCGAAATCGAGGTCCGCCGAACAAAGTACGGTGAGAATAAACTCGATGAAGCGGAAAAAACGCCGGCATGGTTGCGTTTCTTGTCCCAATACAATGATCCGCTGAATTACTTGCTGATCGGGGCGGCCCTGATCGCCCTCGCCGTTAACCCGGACCACCCCGGTGACGCCATCTTCATTTTCCTCGTGCTGACCGCCAATGCATTTTTCGGATTTTGGCAAGAGGGGCAAGCCGAACAAGCGATGGATTCATTGAAGCAAATGTCGATTTCAAATTGTGTTGTCATTCGTGGTGATTTTGAGAACGAAATACCGACTGTCGAATTGGTACCTGGGGATGTTGTCCGTCTCGAAACGGGATTGAACATACCAGCAGATGTAAGGATACTCAAAGCACAACAATTGAAAATTGACGAATCGGCCCTAACAGGGGAATCGTTAACCGTTCGTAAATCGATCGATGTCTGCCCTAGGGGAACCCTCCTCGCAGACCGAACAAACATGGGCTACATGGGAACCACTGTCGCCTCCGGCCGTGGGCTCGGATTGGTTATTGGAACAGGTATGGAAACCGAACTCGGCCGAATAGCCAAGGACATCGCAGAAGCAGAAACGCCGAAAACACCGTTGGAATTGAAGTTGGAAAGCCTTGGTCGCTTCCTTGGCTTCATCGCTTTGGTGGTCGCCGTTTTGTTGGTCTCCTTGAAATTGGTATCCGCGTATGGAACAGATGCCAATTTGAAAGAAGTGGCTATCGAACAATTCATCATCGCCATTGCTATTTTTGTCGCAATTGTCCCCGAGGGGCTCCCCATCATTCTTGTCATCACCCTTTCCCTTGGTATGAGAAACATGGCACGACACCGCGCCATTATCAGAAGGATGAAAGCCGTTGAGACCCTCGGTTCAACCACCGTCATTTGCTCCGATAAAACCGGTACACTCACAAAAAATCAAATGACGGTGCGGTCATTGGTCACTCTCGAAGAGCGCTTTGGGTTCACTGGTGAAGGGTTCAAGCCGGATGGACAGTTGACCGTCAATGGAGAACCTTTGAGCGATGATGTGCTCATAGGTCAACAACAAAATCTGAAACATCGCCTTATTGGTGCTTGTTTGGCCACGTGTCACAACTCCACCATCGCCAAAATGGATGGACAATGGCAAGCAATAGGCGACCCGACCGATTCAGCTTGCGCCGTGGCTGGATGGAAAATCAACGGTGACGTCAAGAAATTCTCCCACCGCCATCCTCGACTTCACGAATTTTTCTTCGATTCAAACAGGAAAAGAATGACGGTTGTTCACGAGTACGAGGGGGAACGTTGGATCTTCTCCAAAGGGAGTTTGGAAGGCTACGCTGAACTGTGCACCAAGAAAATAGTGGGGAATGTTGTTGCTCCCATCGAGGATGGTGAAATGGACGAAATCCGCTCGATCAACAACGAACTCGGAGGACAAGCCATGCGAGTCATTGCTTTGTTCGCTCGGAAACTTGATGAGGACGCTGATTTCACCGACATTTCTGTTGTTGAAAACGACCTCACTTTCCTGGGTTTGGTTGGCATCATGGACCCACCGAGGCCAGAAGTACGCGACGCCATTGAAATTTGTCAGCGTGCTGGAATTAAGGTGAAAATGATCACGGGTGACCAAGCGATGACCGCCACAGCTATCGGCAAGGAACTGAACATCAATGTTGGGAACGGCCCTGCCCTTGACGGAAATGCCTTGGCCAACATGGACGCTTCGGAACTTGAAGAATCTGTCCAAGACGTGGCCATTTATTCCCGTGTAACACCCGATCAGAAAATGAACATTGTATCTGCTCTACAGGCCAAAGGAGAAATTGTGGCCATGACCGGAGACGGTGTGAACGACGCACCGGCTCTTTCTCGTGCCAACATAGGAATCGCCATGGGCATTGCAGGGACCGATGTTGCCAAAGATGCTTCAGACATGGTTCTGCAAGACGACAACTTCGCTAACATTGTTCATGCGGTTGAAGAAGGACGAAAAATTTACCAAAACATTCGAAACTTTGTTCGCTATCAAGTTTCCACCAACGTTGCGGCTGTTGCTTTGATCATTGTTTCTACCTTTGTCTTTCAATGGCCACTGCCTCTCACAGCAACACAAATTCTTGTTATTAACATCCTCATGGACGGCCCACCAGCCGTTGCATTGGGTGTTGAAAAGAAACACGGCAACGTCATGGAACGACCGCCGAGGCCGGTGGACGAAAGTCTTCCCAACGGCAAGGACATTTCATTGATGTTCTACCTTGGAACGGTGATGGTTGTCGGCACCCTCGCAGTGTTCTATTTGGCTGGAGGCGGCCTCGCGCAGTGTGAAGTTCTTCCTTCCGAGTCGTCATCAAGCGCATTCAACGTTGATGCTTGCGAGGACGGAGACGCCGGGGCCATCTCAGATTGGGAAGTGTACGCTGATGGTCATTTTGAGCACGCTCAGACCATGGCGTTTGCTGTTTTCATCGTGTTCCAGTTGTTCAACGTCATCAATTGCCGCTCGAACACACAGAGTGCGTTTGAACTGGGCCTGTTTTCAAACAAAGCCATCAATTATGCCTTGTTGATTTCAGGTGGTTTGTTGGTGTTCTTTGTCCACTTAGCCACCTACAACTTGCCACTCATTGGAATCGAAGTGGGATCCTTGTTGTCGACGACCAGCATCTCGGCTTCGGACTGGGCGATCGTGGTTCTTGTGGCGTCCGGCGTATTCATCATTGAAGAATTCAGAAAGCTCATCGTAAAATCGAAAGTGTTCTCGGTTCGTTGACCACAGAGAAAAGCACACCTTCTTGAATTGAAGGCCGGACCGGTATCTATGCACCACGATGGTTTGGCAGGATCCAACCCGAAATGGCAAGTCATACTCAAGGACGCATTGGGGTCTCAATCATGGCCCGGACCCCTGAAATCCATCGCATCCAAATTAGCCAACGGCACACCTCTGTCTGTTGAGGACGGCCTTGCTCTCTATCAGCATTCCAGTTTGCACGATGTGGGCCGTCTTGCGAATGAAGTACGACTCGCTCGATTTGGTCGCAGAACTTTCTTTAATGCCAATGTCCATGTTAACCAAACCAATGTTTGTGTGCTGGCCTGCAAATTTTGTGCGTTCCGAAGAGGGCCGAAATCCAAAGATGCATACGCCATGTCAATTGAAGCCTATATCGAAGATGTTGGCAAGTATGCGGCGCATGTAGACGAGGTTCACTCAGTCGGTGGCTTGCATCCCGATTGGGATGTTGAGCATTATGTTTCCATGTTTGAAGGGGTTCGAGCGAACCACCCCTCATTGAGCATCAAAGCACTTACGGCAGTGGAGATCAAGCACTTGGGACAGCTTTCCAACATCACAACCAAAGCAGTCCTTCAGCGCCTCAAGGAAGCCGGCTTAACCTCACTTCCGGGAGGGGGCGCAGAAATTCTTGATGATGAGGTGCGGGCCAACATTTGCAACGGGAAAGAAAGTTCAGAGGAGTACCTCCGAATTCACAAAGAGGCTCATGAGGTTGGATTGCCATCGAATTGTACCATGTTGTTTGGAACCGTAGAAACACTAAAACAGCGCCTGGAACACATGGTTTCTCTTCGCAATCTCCAAGCCTCAACCCTCGGATTCCAATGCTTCGTCCCCTACCCCTATCTTCCAGATGCATCAAGACTACCGGAAGCACAACTGGCTACTGCCGCAGAAGTGGTGAGAACCATCGCCGTATCACGGCTGATGTTGAACAACATCCCCCACATCAAGGCCTACAGAATGAACATTGGCGATCACGTTGCTGAACTGGCACTGCAATACGGCGCAGATGACATCGACGGCACTGTGCAAAAGGAGTCAATCATGCACCTCGCAGGTTCCACAGCCCCCTTGGACCACGATCGAAACAACCTTGCTCGCCTCATCGAAGATGCAGGGGGAGAACCGGTTCAACGAAACACGACATACACTCATTTCACGCCGTACACACCCGTGCAGGTTCCACACAGGAAAAGCCTGCCAATGGCATCCTAGGAGCGTTGAGTATGAACACGTGGAACAACACCATTGGGCGAGTCGCCTTCATCAATTGCGATCCGCTGTTTCACAATCTAAGCGAACAATGGAATGTTCTCGCTGCTCCTCCATCTTGGTTGACCGGTCACGTTCTTCGACGGGACTGCATCATCGCACCAATCCCAGCGGCTGATTACGCCTCGAACCATGACAAACTTGTCCTCATCCCCGACATTGGCATTGGCTCCGAGGGTGAGGTAGGAAGTGTGTTGCTTTTCGGTGCCAAACCCATAGATGAGATGAAAACAATTGCTTTACCATCTGATTCGGCCTCATCCGTGGCGTTGTTGAAGTATTTGTTGCGAGTCAAGGGTTTGCCTATGAACTACATCACCACGGGCCCAGATTATGAGTTGATGATGGGCAGAGCCGACGGTGCTCTGCTCATAGGTGATCGCGCTCTTGAGGTGGCGAAAGCCTTCCCCGACATGGTTCGCCTCGACTTGGGACAGGCATGGACCGAACGCCACCAACTCCCGATGATTTTTGGCGTTTTTGTAGCGAGGCGCGACACACCGCTCAAACAAGTGCATGCTGCTCATCGAGCCTTGCTTGGCAATCTAGAGGATTTTGAAAGCGATGGCCCCAAACGCGATGCCGTTATTCGTTGGTCCATGGAACGATCTGATCTAACATATGAGCGGCTGGACCAGTATTATGGCGAGGTGTTCAATCGACTCAATGAACGACATGTTGAGGGCCTCAGTGCGTTTCTCATCGAGGCTTGTGAACTCGATGGTGAACCCGAGTTTGCGTGGTAACGAGACGGTTGGTTCATGAAGGTCGGTAAGGTGGAATAATCATGGTCGCAGAATTGCCTCTTGACGAAGACGGAAACAAAATCGTGAGAATTGGGCACAGTCCGGACCCGGACGATGCTTTCATGTTCCACGCCATGACAACAGGGGCCTTCCCCACGCCTGGTTACAACTTCGTTCATGAGTTGCAAGACATTGAAACCTTGAACCATCGAGCCATGAAGCAGGAGCTTGAAGTCTCAGCAGTATCCATCCACGCTTACCCTGAGATATCCGAACACTACGCCCTGATGAATTGCGGAGCGTCGATGGGGGAGGGTTACGGGCCGATGGTGGTTTGCAAAAATGGTGTAACTGAAGAACAAGTTCGCGCCAACACCATCGCAGTCCCCGGACTCAAAACCAGTGCTTACCTCGGATTGCGTTTGGCTTGGGGCGACTGTCAAGTTGAAGTGGTTCCGTTCGATGAAATCATCCCTCGAATCCTTGATGGTACATTCCTCAGCGGCCTGATCATTCACGAGGGTCAACTGACCTATGTGGACCATGACCTTGACGTTCTTATTGACCTGGGCAAATGGTGGAACTCCCTAACGGACAACTGGCCCATGCCTCTCGGAGGAAACGTGGTCCGTCGTGACCTCGGTCAACAGGTGATGGAAGACATCACCCTGTACACTAAAATGTCCATTGAACACGCAATTCGTTCACCAGACGAAGCTTTGGAATTCGCTAAAGCGTGGGGGCGTGGCATTGACGACGACACCAACAAAGCCTTCGTTTCCATGTATGTCAACGACCGGACCATTGACTACCGCGATGAGGGGCGAGCATCCATTCGTAAATTCATCAACGATGGCCAATCTCTTGGCCTGATTCGATCGGACTTTGACGTTGATACCATCGATTTCATTGGCGCCTGAGGCATCAACATGGAACCCCAGCCCATCCCACAGGTGAGCCAGTACGGGTCTGTTGACCCAGCGCCACCCGAGCCTTTGGGGGATGTTGACGCATGGCGTACAACACTGCTGGATGAATCAATCCCCTTGTTTCACCGAATGCGAGCGGTCTTTTCGTTACGCAATCACCGCTCAGACGAGGCATGTCTTGCTCTTTGTGATGGCTTTGATGCGAAAAGCGCTCTTCTTCGCCACGAGATTGCTTACGTCCTCGGGCAAATGCAAAACAATGTTGCATTGCCCACGTTGACCGAACGTTTGGAAGACAACGACGAACACGTCATGGTGCGACACGAGGCTGCCGAAGCCATGGGAGCCATAGGAGACGTATCGGTGGTCCCCACCCTTCGTAAGCATGCTCTCGACCCTCAACCTGAAGTGTCCGAATCGTGTGAAGTAGCTCTCGACCTGCTCAAATGGGTGGCAAGTGCGGAATTTGAAAATGCTGACTGGTGAGGTTTCCATCCCTCAACTTCAAAGACTTCAGACCTCAGGGCCAAACAAGGAAGGAGACTCATGCCACACGAACATGTCCAACTCGCTCAAGCACCCAACGGTGAACTTGGTCCTCGATGCCACTCCTGCGGCGTCCGATTGACGTTTGGTAATGCCATGGTTGTTGACAAGTTCTACATGTGCTGGGATCATTATGTGGAAGCGACAGGTGCAGATACCATGACACAGGTGGCATCAGCCGATCAACGATTTTGGATGAGCAATGAATAAGCGCACGGTTCATGTAGGCTCAGCGCTCTAGGTCAAGCGGGGCATGAGCATGGCGGATGGTTGGGCTCGATTCGCACATCGCTTCAGCCAATACTACCACACCGCACCGTTGTGGTCACCCCCGAGGTTTAGGACAAGGGAATGGATGTTTATTCCGTTCGGCGGAGCGCCTCCTCTTCGTCATAAGGCGTTCTCCACGACCGCCGACGTGAGGCAATTCCTGTCCGAACGAGCCATGCATTCTTGTTTCTACTCAACCGCTTACTGGAAGCGACCATACGAACTTAAAATGGACGATAAAGGATGGCAAGGGGCCGATTTGATCTTTGATTTGGATGGCGATCACTTACCTGGCGTAACCGACAAGGATTTCCCGGCGATGCTGGAAGTCATTCAAGAACAAGCCTGGTCTCTGTGGAACGATTTTTTGGAACCTGAATTT
>QXXW01000116.1:0-32295 GCA_009887255.1 Candidatus Poseidoniales archaeon
TTGAGCATGGATTCCCCTGTCCAGGCAGGGTCATCGACATCCGAAACATGTGGACCGTACCATCTTGCCGGCGAATCCACCACCAGCGAGGCATTGATGGCCTGCGAGGTCACGTTGAACCCCAGGTTATCGGTGGCCGTGGCGCGGATAACGAGCGTACCCAGCGGCGCATCAACGGGGATCACCAGTGCGCTCTCCCACGTATCGGGGTTGATTTGGCCCAACGGCAAGGCATTCCAATGACTGTTGTTTGATGCGTTGTTTTCATCGGCAATGTGCCATTCAAGCAGAACCGACGTCACGTTACCGTCGTCCGACGCCGTAGCAGAGCAAATGGTGTACGTTCCTCGCGTGACGCTGCTGGCACGGCAGGAGGTGCTGCTGATGGAAGGCGGGTCGTTGACTTGGGTTTGGAAGGAGAGCAGGTTGTTGTGGAACAGACGTTCGGGTGTCGAATTGGTGTACCTCAGTCTCAGGTCCAACAGGCCCGAAGAAGGGGCCACCATGGTGAGGTTGATCACCGTTCGGCTGCCCCATTCGTCTCCAGCAGGTAGGGCGAGCGACGTGCTGTTCAAGAGTTCACTGCCGACCAAGGTCTCAAGACGCAAGGTGCCGTTGGAAGACGACATGCCCCGGTTTTCGAGCAGAACCTGCACAACAGCGTCTTCTCCTCTATGAACCGGCTGTTGAACATGCACATCGATCAAACGAACGTCGTGATAGATGTCAGCGTAAGGGCTCATTTTGGGGTCTCCGACCACCACGCCCATCCAACCGGATTGCAAATTTGCTGCAGCATGGCTTTCCGCCAAGTTGTACCCAGAGGCGTAGGTCGGCAGCAACACATCGGGGCGACCGACCGCTGTTAGGTAAGGTTCGTAGACGTAACCCTTCACTCCAGATATTCCATCCTCGAGCAGGTCGGCAATGAGGGATTGGCCGTATGTTGTGCCCCAATTGAACGACCGCCCCCCGGTTGAAACTGCGGTTTCACCAATCGACCCGTTGACCCATGACATGTGAGGGCGGATGGGGCGCAACGACATCGTATCGAGGAACAGCGAACCGCCTGTAGAGGTCGGGACGATGTCGAGTGAAGCTGTGATTCGGAAAGCCGTGGCCCGAAGGTCAGGGCGGAACCGCAGAACTTCCGTTGACCACGATGGGCCAAACGACCGTTCTGTTGTGCTGTTCACCGAAACGACCTGGCCTTGAGAATCCAGTGCTTCGACCTCAACAGAAAAGGAACCAAACACATCACCACTGCGCTGACCATAGGCAGAGAGAAGCCAAGCGTGTTCGGTGTAATTTTGAGAAGCACCGCTGAAGTCGTACACGGTGGTGACGGTAGCGACGTCGTTGCCGTGACCGGAGAAAGCGGTGCAATTGTCAATGATTTCGCGGCGCAACGTTGTGATGTCATGATCGTCAAGAGCGGCGTCCCATACGCGCAGGTTGTCGATTTTCCCGTGGAAATACGCGTTGCCCGCTCGATTAACACCGAGCTTCAACCTGTCGATGGTCAATGTTTGGTTGCTTGAAAGATTGAGCGTGTTGACGAGGACACCGTCCATGTATTGCTTCACAGTACCGTTGTTGAAGGTGGAGACGAGGTGCGACCACCGTTGAGGTTCAACGTCACCAAAGACATGGCTTTGGTTGGTGTGGAAACGCCATTGTTGATTGGACACCATGTGTTGGAACGAGCCGCTTGAACCAGCGGCGTTGTCCACTGCAAAGGTGGATGCGTAATTCGACATGTTGCTCACGTTGGCCAGCACCCATTGGCTAACGGAGAATGAGCCGGTCCAATCGTCAACGTCCACCGAGACAACATCATCGATTCCGTCGAATTGCAGACACCCACCGTCAACACAAGAGACCCAACTGCCGTTGCCGACGCCGTCAAAGTCTGCGTTGCCAGCGCTGTCTTCGGCCGACGTGCCACTGCCGTCTTCGAACATCCATTCGTGCACAAGATCTGCCGACCGAGGGGCCGGTCCTCCACTGACAAAAAAGGCCGACGTCGGTACAACGGCTTTGCTGGTGTTGGGGCCTTCCCATGAAAAAATCAGGCCGTGCGGTCCTCCGCCCTGGAAGAATTCAACTCGAAAATCGTGAAGCCCAGCCGTTAGATTGACCCAGCCAGAACCTTCACGCATCCCGTGCATGCCGTAGTTCTGTACCACACTCTCCCCGTTGATCCAAAGTTCTGAGCCGTCGTCGGAGTTGATGTAAAACGTCCAGTTCCCGTCGTGAGGGACATCAACAAATCCACTGAAACGGGCACCCCAGTGCTGTTTGAACCGGTCATCCAGGCCCGGATAGGCGTTGTTGGATACGCTGTGATCAAGTTGGGACTCCACACGGACATGGTCGGGCGTGCGATCGATCAGCGTCGGCATGCTGCCGCTGTTGAATGAGACGCCGTCGTTGTCGAAGTACTCTGCGTAGACTCCGTTCATTGTTCGCCCTCCTTCTTGGTCACAAGCGGTGCTCAAGGCAAGTTCCATGGCATGGTTCCCGTTTCGCTTTGTGGCGCTCTGATGGGCCCATGCAATGGTGTCTCCACCGGAAACGGTTGGCATGGTGCTGTTCCAGTATCGGGCCCCGCTCGACCAAGCCGTGTCGGCCGTGTCAAAGCCGGCGTTGGGAAGCAGGTTGCTGTTCCAATTTCCATCGTTGCTTCCCCAAGAGGCGTACCCCATCAGATTGTCCAATCCTGTTAGAAACACCGTTTCTTCATCGAGCATCACGGGTAGGTTCATCGAACCGTTGAGTGTGGTGTTGGCATCGTACAAGGCATCGTTCCAAAATTTATACCCTGAACTGTTGCGATTGGTGGCCACATCGAGCACAAAATCCCCCCGTTGTCCAAGGCTTTGATTTGCCCGTTCGATGAGTTCCAACGCAGTTTCCACGGTGTATCCCGTCAGTCGGGTGACCAGGAAGAACCCGTATTTGCTCCGTGTAAACGGTTCCATGGCTTTTCCTGCCAGCGGGCCATAGGCATGGTCAAACCAGTAATCGTTGCCAATGGAACTGTTGTATGAGCCGCCAAGCAGGGACAACTCTTGATCGAAACTTGCTTTGTCGTTTCCTCCGCTGATTCTCAACGGCACACCTTTTGTGGTCACAAGGAAATTGATGGAGTTGGAGGAACTTCGGTTTTGCAGCATTTCAAGAAAAGGTGTGGCAAAGTACGTGTCGAATTGATTGCGGTTGATCGTTTCTGAGTCGGGTGTCCCAGAAGCGTTGAACACGAAGACGCGCTCAATTGGTATGTTTCGTGCAGCGACGAAGGCCCACCCAATGGTTCGCGATTCTTCTGAAGCGTTGTTGATGACCACGCCGACGTCGGTGTAATCGATGGCGTCGAGGTATGCAAACCCCTCAGGTTTCGCCTCACCCCACGCCGATGTGCTGTTCCAAGGGTGGGATTCCTCACCGACCATGAACCCCTTGAACATCGCCTCGTTTCTGTCTTCCAAAAGCCCGACTGTTTCGCTCTCGAACGGCGAGAGGGGTACTGCCGAAAGAACAAGAAGGACAAGGAGCGTTGTGCTCATCGCCTTCTTGGTCATGCTGCAAGCAGACTGCGCCTTGATTTAGCGGTGTCGTCTCTCGGTGAGATGAACCTCACGTCTCTGCCGGTTGTTGAACGCTGTGAATTCGGCGAACTTCATCCCTTGGTGGGAGAGAGAATATGTAGGGTGGCCCCCTCTGCGAACATGATGCCGGAACTTTATATGGCTCGTACATGCAAGTGGGGCGTCTTGCGTGTGATGGGCGGTGACCTTTGGGAACACAACGCTGACGTCCTCGTGACACCAGCCAACAACCGCCTTTCAGGGCGAGAAGGAATTGACGCCTCTGTTCACGCTAAAGCCGGTAAGGAGCTCACGCAGGTGACCCGGAACATCTGTCTGGAAATGCGCAAAATCAACGCACCACCCTGTGCCGTGACGAACAATGTCGTCACCGAGCCCTTCGCTCTGGAACCCAACTACAAGAGGGTGATTCATGCAGTAGGCCCCGATTGTCGGCGTCCCAATCAAGACGAGACGCGACGGGAATTGCTCACACAGACCTACGCCAATCTGTTTCAAACCATCGAAGATTTGGGCGATGTCACCTCCATTGTGTCTCCGCCAATCTCCATGGGCGTCTTTGCCTACCCCCATCGCGAGGGCGCTCGCCTCACTCTTCAAGTCCTCTTGGAGATGCTCAACGGCGAAAAGGATCACGGCATCAAATCCTACACCATCGTTGTGAAGGAGCGCAATTTCATCAACAACATGCGCACGGTGTACAGGGAAGGCGAAGACCAGTTCCCCGGCATGGACACCACCATGGAAGAATCAGTCCGCTAACTGCTCGTTGACGCCATCCAACCGCTGGTGAAGGAAGGCCACCTCGCTCTCCAACTTGTCCAGCGCAGCAGACTCAAGATTCCTCTGGACGGACAAACGCATACGCTGCATTTCCATCAACCGTTGGTTTCGGTCCTTCGGTCGAGTCCCTCGACTTCGAATGCTCAATAACCACTCTTCCAGAAGAGCGGCGCCCCATTCGGGCACCCTTAGTTCGCTTGACAAATAAATGGTCTGCCTACGATGTGAAAAGCGGGTTTTCGCTTCGGGTGTACGGAGTCCTTGAATCGATCCTGGATTCCACGTTTCCAGAGGGATATGGAGGTGCTGTTGGATGGTCAGCATGCCCTTGCTGTCCAGTCTGAAATCTGCGATCAGCACGCTTTGTGAGAGTTTGATGAACACCTGGACGATGTCGTCGTGGGTGGCCCACTCGGAAACCTTCGCAGGTCGTTCGCTCATGTTTTCTTCGCACCACGCCTCAATGGCCATGTGATGGCTGTGCATGAAAAGAACACTCGCCCAATGGTCATGAAGGTTTGTCATCCGTGGCTTGGAGACACATCATGTTCAAGTCGGTGCAAAGCCTCGCAGCGGTATGGTGGGGACGTGGGGGTCGGTCCAAGCGGACTGGACATTGGTCATTGCCCTCATCCTCGTCTGGTACGTGCTCATCAAAACCTGGGAGCGAAACGGTACGTTGGACCGATGGAACGCAACCAGAGCTCTTGGCATCGTGTTGATGGTCAGAACCCAACGCGGGCAACGCCTCCTTGAACGCCTAGCGAAGCCACGGCGTTTCTGGCGGTTTTACGGTGAACTCTCGCTCTGGGTGTGCTCGGTTGCGATGCTCATGGTGGGATTGCTGGTCGTTCTGGCCTTCGTCTCCTCCATCATGGCACCTCCTACGGCCGACCCACCCTCTGCGAGCGAGTTGGTGGCGGTGCCCGGTCTCAACCCGGTGATTCCTCTTGGCTGGGGCGCCATGGCCTTCGTGGTGTCGTTGGTGATTCACGAACTGGGACACGGCTTGTTGGCTCGAGGACATGGCATGCGAGTCAAGTCGTTCGGTTTGTTGCAACTGGGCCCTTTGCCCCTTGGCGCCTTTGCTGAGCCACAAGGTGAGGAATTGATGCGCGCTCCTCGTCGTGAGCGGTTGCGTATGTTTGCAGCAGGACCTGCAACCAATATTTTCGCGGCGATGGTCATGCTACTGCTGCTGGGCGGGGTCGCTGCGCAGTTCGTGGCGGTTGACGACAACATCCACGTCCAAGGTATTGTCCTCGGAGGTGGAGCAGACGATGCTGGGATGCAACCCTGGGACACGATTCTATCCATCAATGCCACGCCCATATCCTCGCTTGATGACTTCAGGATCGTTCTCGAACATCACCAAGCCAACGAATCCGTCGACATCGTAGTTCGGCACCAAGACGGCGAACGAGAAACACTTACCGCCGTTCTGGGGGACAAACATGCATACTATGGAGAACTCGGGTGGAGCGAAGAAATGCTTGAATCGCTTGAGATTGAGCCCGGCGATGCCTTCTTGGGCGTTGAACGCCTCTCTGAATCAACATCGGGTATCGATCGTCTGGCGGGACCGTTGTCCCCTCGTTGGGAAGGCTCGATTGGCCAACGCGTACTTGCCGCACCCTTCCACGTGTTGAGCGTGATCATCATCCCCTTCGAGTTGAACGGCGTCGCCATCCACCCGTTTGAAGAGACCCTCTTGACCGCTGATGAAGGGTTGATGGGCTCGTTGTTTGGCACTTCTGGGTTGCTGTTTATTGCCAATTTCTTGTTTTGGCTGATGTGGGTGAACATTCTGTTGGGGTTCACCAACCTCATCCCAATGGTGCCCTTTGACGGCGGGCACATGCTCAAGGACATGCTGCACGCCGGTTTGAGCGGTGTGAAACGCTTGGGGCGTTCAATCAAATTGTGGGACTTGCACCCCATGACCGTCGATCATATCTCTTCTCGAGCATCCAGTTACTCATCCCTGCTGCTCCTGGGCATGCTGTTGTTCACGATGTTCATCCCTTACCTTTGAAGCAAGGATGTTTCTGAACTCTTTCTGGCCTTGAGTTCGGCCCATACATCAAGTTCTGGATCCTTCTCAACCGGAGACGGCGACGCAGAAGGCACCCTGGCCTTCAAGGAGTTGACCACCATGTCATCTGATGTTGGTTTGGAACACATCAAAGCGATGAATTCGTTCAAGGGCATGCCTTGCTCCCAATCGATGAACAGGGAACCCGTCCGCGTCCGAGGCAACGAGGGTATGCGTTGAACAAGGGCCTTGAGTACACCGCGAAGGTTGTTGCTCTCCACGCGGAAGATGCGCCACGAATCACCGCGCACACCTTTCAATCGATAGGCGTACAAAGGCATCAATTCACTCCGTTCTGCCTCACGGATCATGGCGGCGAGTTGATCCTTGGTTCGGCCAGCAAAGTAGAGTTTCTTCCCCTTCCTTGTTTTGACCTCAATTGGGAACGAACAATCGCCCCTCAAAGCGACCAAGTCCCCACTGCCTTCCATTCCAGATCCGGCGGCACGAACCACAAGAAACGGGCGTTGAACGACGGAACGCATTCGTTCACGCTCCTCAGGCGTGCAGGTTTTGATGACTTTCTCAACACCCCTTTCAACACCAGCGAGCACGTCCCTCAACTCGCGTTCGTAGGCCCCCGTCATGGCTTGAACATCGCGTCAATCGTTCTTCATGACTTCGGTGAGGACCACGGTTCGGTGCGAGGTTCTTGGTGGAATGGAACGAAGCGAACGTTTAGAACGCCGTTAAACAACAACCGATTGTGGCGAGGGTGTTCGTTCGAACCTCCGATTTTCGGATGGCGTACCGACTGCTCCAGGTGTTGGAAAAGAAGGGCGTCTCACCTGTTCTAGTGGATGTAAGTGACCCTCTTCCCGATCCCGATGGTTGGTGGTTTGGAACCCCTCGTGAGGTGGAAACATTCGCCGGAAACGGTGTTGCTGCTGACGCCGAGTCGGTCAACGATGCCGTTGAGGAGTGGTGGAGACGGTACCGGAAACGACCCACGATTCAGCGGCTCGTGGTGGGCATCGACCCCGGCCCAAGACCGGGTTGTGCTTGGTTGGGAGACGACGCCATTCTGGGAAAAACATCCCTTGAGTCCATCGAGGGGGCTGTTCATCACGTCCGTTCGCTGAAGTCCCTTCACGGCCCCATCGAGGTGCTCGTCCGTGTTGGTCATGGAGCCCCTGTTCAGCGAGACCGCTTCATCAACGCCGCCCTTCAACACGGATGGTCGGTGGAAGTGGTGAACGAGCACCGAACAAGTCAAGGTGGCTCGCGACACGAACACGAGGCTTCCGCGCTAAAAATTGCTCAAAAGTCCGGTGATGAAGTTCGAGAATGGCGAACGATTGCCCCAACCGATGGTGAAGTCAAGGACTGGCAACGGCGAAGTCGCAGGGCCTCCAAGGGCGCCATCACCATCAGCACAGCCTTGGCCACCGCTGTTTGCATGGGGGCGATGACAATGGCCCAAGCGCTGTTGGCTTCGGGTTACTCTTCCTCAGGTGCGGAAACAGCGGATTGAAGCTTCATTTCCGGAGCATTGGAAAGCCATCGTTTGAACACCCACTCCACGCCCTGAGGGAGGATGAGGACGCTTCCGATGAGGAGGCCAAGGAACACAAACGACGAAGACGGAACATCTTGTGTTCCATAGGAACTTGGTCCGCCAACCATCAACTTCACCGTTCCGAGCCAGGGGATTTCTCCACCCGCCACCCCAACAACCCATGCGTCTCGAACAGGTCCAACCAATCCGCTTGAACCGTAAACGCCGTTTGATCCGTTGGTTGCCTCGGACCCTTGATCAACCGAGCATTGATTGTTGTCTCCCAGGGTAAGCATGCCTTCGTGAGACGGCACCCAATCCCATACCACCAGGTACGGCTCGACGTTTCCGTGAGCTGGCCGTTTGCAATCGTAATACCCGTTGTTGACACCGTCGAACATGACCGTGATGCTGGTCACGTTGGTCGCGTTGGTACCGGGAACGTTCCATGTCAGGATGCAAGAGCCGGCCAACCCATCCCCCCCAACGAGCATGTTGTCGTACACTGCCCCTTCACTGCAGGGTTGGTCGCTGTCCCGGTCGGGCAGTGTTGTGAGGGCGGCTTCCGCTCTCAAGATGGCGCGATGGATGATCGGCGTTCCGTTCTCACCGTTCTTCTCGTAAATGATCACGTCACCTTCCAAGCCGTGTTGGTTGTAACCATGGTGCCTTTGCACTTCTGGGTTTGTCGCCTCGGCGAACGTCACGATGGTGCTTGGGTTTTGGTCGTGCACCAGAATCAAATCACCAGCATCAATGCTGCCGACTTCCCCTTCGATTTCGTGGACCATTGAACTGGATTCAACAACGACCAGAGGTGGCATGGAACCCGTATGGAGGACCATGGCGGAAATTAAGCAGACAATCATGCCCAGGGCAAGAACAAGTTCCAACACCAACGTCCGAAACGGGTCGTGGTTGGTCATGATGCTCGCTCCAACTCAGCGTCGGAGGCCCCGTTCTTGAAGGAATGCGTTCCAACGCTCGAGGTGGCCTGCACCCAAGGCTTCTGCTGAAGCGGTGGCGTCTGCCTTAGACCTTCGCAACTCAGCCGTTGATTGCATGGCCATCGTCTCTTCAAGGGTCAAGACATGCCCACGAAAGCGGAGAAACTCAGGAAAGGAAAACAACAGCACAAACAACGCCAGAACGGCTCCGACCAGAGCAAGGCCAGTGGTGTCGCCCCACGTGGGATTGTCTTGTAGAAACAGCAACTGAATGCCAAACAGCAGCAACAATGCGCCGCTGCTGCCAGCGGTCACGGCCGTGATGGCGTATTGTTTCCCGTGTTGTTTGGCCCACAGTTTGCCGAAAAAGGAAGGTTCGTCTGTCATGCACTTGTCACGACGTGAGGATTGTTTTCGGCTTCTTGAACCCTCCCCCAATGCGTGCAGTGTTTGAGCCGAGATCAAGTCGGCTTGCAGGGGGCACCAACCAAGGCCTCCAAAACGCCGTTTAAAAGCAAGCCTGCGGCCGAAACCAAGGGCGCTTGAGCGGCACGGCCAAGCAAATCAAAGGAAGCCATGCGGGGGACAATTCAAATGGGATGGTGGGCCTGCATAAGAGTGCAGAGTGGTTGACATGAGGAAAGCAGTTGCACTTGTATTGATTTTCCTGTTGTCCGTTCTTTCCCCACTTGCCGCAGCCTCAACAACTGAAACCCAGTTCAAGGACGGTTCAACGAGCTACACCCACACGTTCACAGGACTGGGTAACGGCACTGCAGGTGTCGTTTCCATCCCGTACGGTGCTGAGGTCACCGCTGCCAGTTTCAACCTCCGTGGCGAAGCCAGTTCCACCGCTTACACCAATTTCACGACCAGCGATCACCTTGGAGGGGTTGGAGATGCCAATTTGAACGGCAACTACGGTGGACCACCATCCCCCTATCAATACATCACTCGCAACGGAGTGGATGTTCAAGGATCTGCCATGGAACTGAAAGGAAACCCGACGTTGCTGGCCCCGATCTTTGACAACACCAATCAGGTCAGCGATCTTGACGGTGCCCACCAGAACACCACGGGAGAATTCGTTTCACTCGGCGACCAAGGCTATGTGAGTCCAACCAAGGACTACGCCACCCTTTCTTTGACCGGGGGCTCGTGGAGCTACACTGGCGTTGTGGTGCCGGTCTCGGAGGATCAACTTCACGTCATTCGCATGTCGAGTTCAAGTTCTTCCGCCACGCCCTATTTGCAACGCTACAACGCCAGCACTGGAGCCTACTTGGGAACCGGCTCGTTTTTGTCGGGCTCCTGCAGCGGAACCAGCCTTGGCAATTACATCGTTGACGCCGATGTGTACGATGGCCACATTTACTCCGCCCATTACACGTACAGCGGGCGGGTCACGAAGTGGGCTTTGAGCGGGACCAACAATCAAAACTGGCAGTGTCAGTCCAATCACCAATACCCATCGAACAATTACATCACCGGTGTGGACATTGACGACAACACCGGCAAAATGTACGTGGGTCACTATTCAAGCTCGACCACCTCCCATTCGCTTCGAGAGGTTAACCCCGCTTCACCAACCGTGGTGAACGGCACGTGGTTCATGACCTCCACCACCAACTACTGGGAGTACGGCATGGGGCTTTCAGTGAACCTCCCGTCCATCATCTACAACGTCTACGCCGCCAATTCCAACGGCAACTGGAAGTCCACGCATCACCATTTTAACATGCAGAACAGCCTTCTTTCCAACCAAGGCTCCATTCTCATGCCCGGCGGTGGGCATTACGGTCTTGTGGGTGGAGGTGAAGACAACACGGTCATGTACACTTGCCATTACTCCTCAACGGCCTACTGCACTCAGGGGGTCCGCAAGGCGTTTACTTACGGGGATGGCTCGCTGTTTGACCCTCGAACCCCCACCTCGACTTCGGCAACGGTGGTCGGCCCCACCACCTCGCTGTCCAGAGCCATCACCACGGTGGACCTCAGTGCCGTTCTTGGCGCTGTGCCAACCGGAACAAGCATTGATGTGGACATTTCATTGGACGGCGGCAGCACTTGGAAGGCCGGTTCGCCCGGTCAGCGACTCAATTTCGCCACTCCGGGTTCCAGTCTTGTATGGCGGGCCACGTTGAACGGTACGTCAACCGAGGCACCCGTCTTGGGTGACATCATTCTGTCCTACGTGACAAGTTATCTGTCAAACGGCTACTACAACGCTTATTCCTACAGCACCGGCTCCAGCATCGTTGCCATCACCGCTGATTGGGATGAAGATGTCCCGGTCGGCACGTCGGTTCGCGTGATGGTTGGATACTCCAGCAGCACCAGTTGTACTTCTGGCTCCACCGGAGTTCAATCCTTCCTTTCACCCAACACCACACAAAACCTCAACAGCGGAAACTCACGCCCGTGCATTCGCGTTGAACTCAGCACGTCAAACTCAGGACTAACGCCCACGGTGAGCAACTTGAGCATCGCCTTCCACTCCAACGCTCCAAGTGAGCCCGGCATCAACATCGATAAGCGTTCGGCGTTCCGCTGGCCGGCCAACAACGGAGCGCTCGTGGGACCCCTGGCAGTTCGCTCAACACAACCTGGCAACACGCTGGTGGACAAACTGAACGATGCCATTCCCGACACCGGCTCCGGCATCAAGGATGTTCAAATCGATCTGGTGGCTGCCAGTTCCGGCATTCTTGTTCTCGATTCGTTTGAAATTACCTACACCATGCAGACCGTCAATCTTGACATGACCATTCCGGAGGGTGAAGTGCTTCACGAACGGGTTGAGCCTTACGAAGTGGTTACTCGGCACGTCATCGGTGAAGCGGCAACCTCAATCGCCAGTGCAGATTTGACATTGATGACCAACTCGCTGGCAAACAACCCGATTTTGACTTGGCAATCCGGCGATATTTTCCCCGCTCCCAACGATCCAGGACAGTACATTCAGATGGATCCATCCTCCTACTCTACACAAAACAACGGCATTTTGGAGATTCATTGGAAATTCTTTGTGACCAGCGATTTCCCCGATCAAGACAACGTCCGCTTCAAGGTCAGCTGCCAAGACGATAGCGGCGCATCCGGGTTTTCCCCTCTGCCGCTGACTTCTCAAGAAGGTCTCAATGTCAACCGCTCCTTTGGATTGGGCTGGCTCAACGTTCGTGACAACGACGGCGAGATGACCTCCCAAGACGTGGCGGACCGCTCCTGGGTTGCAGCAGGTGAACGGCTTCATTTCGTTGGCGCCATGTGGTTCATGGGCACAGAAGACGCTCCCAAGGACAGTGCATTCGACGTGCGAATTTCTCGAAACGGGTACGTGGAGAGCACGGCCAGAGACGTCACCAACAACAACGGGACCTTCTTCATCTCGATCGATCTTCCAAACATCGATGTGCCGGACGGGATGACCTACGAGGTCCAAACGTACAACGAACGAAGTCCTGAACATGTTCAGCAACCCAACGCCGAATGGCGCCGTACCTACAAGGTGGACGCCACCGCCCCAGAGCGGATGGCAGTTCACCCACAAAACGAGGATTACGAAGCTGCTTCGATTGAACAACCAATCAAGGTGTTGGTTCAAGACGCCGTGGGCCACCCCATGGAATTGGTCTTGAATTACTGGGTTGAAGCCGATCACGATCTGAATCGAAACGGTGAGGCGGATCTTGAAGAGTACGCCATCAAAACGGTACGCAACAACACCGAAGCTCAAGCGAAATGGTTCATGACCTCCATCGACACTTCGCGCAACCCCAACATGGGCCGTGTTTCTTACTTCTGGGACGGCGGCGACCAAGCCGGCAACCCGTTGCACTACACGGCGATGAACAGCGAGGATGAAGTGCTCAAGTTTGAATCCGAAGACGGGTTCCTTTACGATGATGCCACCTTCCGAACCCGAAAGGACTCAAGCGCCGTCTTCACCGGCTTGGAATGGTTCGGTCATGAGGACAACCAACCCGTTTATGCTGGACTTGAACAAACCATCAGTCTTGGTTTCATTGATGCCAACACCGCCATTGATTTCGAATACATTTCGCTCGTGTTCGATTTCGAGGGCCCCAATCCGCTTCGTGACGCGCAATCCATCTCTTACTCTGGTTTGAACAACACCTTTTGGTCGGATTCATCCTACATTCACATCCTGCCAAGCAGCCTCATGACAGAAACGACCAACGAATCCGGTTTGCCATGGATCCTCCTTGACTTCCACTTTACCTTCAGTTGGGATTGGCCCGACGAAGAGATGGGGGATGTGGCATTGTTGTACAAAGAACTGGGCAGCGATGAAGCGGCTCGAATCCTCCTTTTGGAACACACCTTCCGCGTGGAGAACGACCTGATGCTTTCCCCGACCGATTTCTCAGTGGATGACATCAGCCAACCTCGAACCGGTCCGGTAGCAGACGGAAGTCGGGTCCGTAAGGACGACCGATTGGCATTCGCCGGCCGTGTTGTCTACGAAGGCAGTCAAGTTCCTGCGCCACGGAACGTGGGCATTCTTGTGGAAGTCTTTGACGGAGAGAAGCTCTGGTCGGACGGTTCTTTGACCAACGAAGGCGAGTACGCTGTTGAAGTGCCACTCTCTTCGGCGTTAACCCTCCAATCCTCACCATCCAGAACCTGTTTGATCTCCATCACCAACATCCCGGGACGGGGAGAAGACATGACGGGCACATTGGTGTCGACCACGCTTCAGGTGGTCGTTGACGACGCTGCCCCCCGCGTCACTCGGCGCATTGGTCCGTTGAACGTGATTGATATTTCTGCTACCAGCGACCTGACTCAAGTGCCGGTTGAATTCCAAGGAACGGAGGACGCCGATCTAACCGGTTCGCAACAAATCGTTCATTGGGTAATGCGAGACGCGACTCGAACCATGACCATCGGTTCGGGTTCCACGCTTCTGGGCATGCAACAAGACGACCAAGATGTTCGTTGGACCGCCGTGGTGGACATCACAGCGGGCGGAACCATCGTTCCACGTGTGGGTGACTTCGTCGGGTTTTACATCACCGGTTATGATGCTGCAGGAAATCAATTCCCGGTCGTTTCCAATTCCGAGGCCAGTCCCGTTCCAGAATTGGCCGTTGACGACCTCGATTTCGAGCGCCAATGGGTGAGGCTGGGTGCCGTTGGACCTGAACTTCGGGTCGATAACATTGCGTTGAGCGACGATCACATTGCGCCGGGTGCAAAGGTGAAGGTCACCGCCAACATTCTGAACACAGGCGGCAACACCACCTCTCAATTCAAGGTCGCCTTCTTTGCTGGCGACGCCGGAAAGCCATTTTTCGTAGCGACTATTGTTGGAATGGACGCTGGTGAGCGCCTTTCAGTGCCGGCAGAATGGACGTCAACAGAAGTTGACCGGGTTCGAGTGGTGGTTGATTTCGAGAATGAAATTCCTGAAGCCAACGACAACGACAACGCTGCTGAGCACGCCGTGACCATTGCGTATGGTGAGTACTTTGGATGGTTCGATTCGGTTCGTGAACAACCCCTTGCCTGGATGTTCATCTTGCTTACCATCATGACCTTGGCCATCGTGTTCACCGTCGCCACGCGCACATCGATTGATTTCGGCGAAGGAGCCTTTGAGGACGACGAGGACTGGGACGACGACGAAGAGGGCGACGACGATTACGACGACGATGAATACGACGACGACGACGACTGAACCCGAGGCCTCAGCCAAACGCTCAAATCGTGTTGAAGGGGGGCTCTCTTTGGGAGGGAGTTGTTTTGTCGCGCGCGTTTTCAATGCTGCACCCCCAACTCCACACCGCTTTATTGGACAAAGGTTGGACACCGACCCCCATCCAAGAGTTGGTGGTACCAGAACTGATCAAAGGGGAAGACCGCATCATCATCGCCCCCACAGGCTCCGGAAAAACCATGGCGGGCATTCTGCCCCTGTTCCACCGTTGCCTCGAGGAGGAATGGCCCTCGTTGTCCATCCTTTACATCACACCTCTTCGAGCGTTGAACCGTGACGTGGATCGTCGGTTGAGCGAACTGGCAGAGGCGGTCGGTCTGCGTGTGGATGTGCGCCATGGGGACACGCCCCAATCTCAGCGGACCAAGCAAACCAGGCGCCCGCCCAATTTACTGGTGACGACCCCTGAAACATTTCAGTTGCTTTTCACCGGTAAGAACGTCAGAGCCATGCTCAGTGGTGTTCGAGCGGTTGTTGTGGACGAAGTTCATGATCTAGCCGCCTCGGAACGCGGTTGGCAGTTGAGCGTCGGTCTCTCTCGACTGGACCGCTTGGCAGGCCGAACCATCCAGCGGTTGGGTTTGTCGGCCACCGTAGGCAATCCCGAGCAAGTGGCGTCGTGGTTGTCACCCGAACGCGGCCGCCCACTCATCGCCATGGGAATGCGAGAGACCGAACTCACCGTGGAATCCACCATCCCCACTGCTGAAGACGAAATCGGTTCCACGGACCTTATGCTCAGTCCCAGACAACACGCCTGTTACCGTCAACTGTGCGACATACTCCGGAATCAGGCTCCGTGTTTGGTGTTCGTGAACAGCCGAAGCGATGCCGAAACCCTGTCGTCGCGTCTGTCTTCTTTGGCTCCAGATCTCCGCATTGGTGTTCATCACGGTTCGTTGGCAGCCGAAACTCGGCAGTCCATGGAGGACCAATTGCGGGAAGGAGCGTTGGCAGGATTGGTTTGCACGTCCAGTTTGGAACTTGGAATAGATGTGGGGAGCGTGCGGCGTATTGTTCAGGTTCACTCTCCCAAATCGGTGGACCGAATGTTGCAGCGTGTGGGTCGAGCCGACCATCGTTTGGGTGGCTTAGGCAGAGGGCACATCCTCTCATGGGACACCGACCATCTTGTCGAAGCCGCTGTCATCGCTCGTGGGGCCATGATGGGCAGCATTGAACCCGTTGAGTGGCGTCCGATGCCTCGTACCGTTGCTGCCAATCAACTTGTGTTGATGGCGCATGCCCACAAGGTTGTTTCCTTGGACATCGCCACCGAAGTGCTCGCAGCCACCGCACAATTTGAAGGTTGGACGCGAGACGACACCGTCGCAGTTGCTTCGGTGTTAGCCGAACGTTGGGTCATTAAGCTGGTTCAGCAGCCCTCAGATGTCCCCTGGTACCGTTGGCCCAAAGCACTGTATGAAGCCGCTCTGGCCATGATTGGCGATGAAGCCGAAACCTTCCCTGAGATGTTGCCGTTGTACTCCACGCCCGAGGAAGAGGTTCCAGTGGCTTACAAGAGCAAAGTGCTGCCCCTTCCAAAGGCGTTTTCAAGTGGCTGGTTGGCCACAGCCGGCAGAACTCGAGAATGGGTCAGTCACCATCTGTCGATGATACCGGACAAAAGATCCTATCGAGTTCGAGATGCCGTGACTCGGCAAAGTCTTGGAAACGTGGATGAAGCGTTCGTTTTGAGCCTCAACGACTCGGGTGAGGATGAAGACGGCGCACCACGAAGGTTCGTGATTGCAGGACGAACGTGGATGATCATCGATGCAGACCCCGAACAATCCGAGTTGTTGGTTACCCCGGTTAACGATCAAGGCAAGGCCCCCCAATGGCTGGGGGAGTTGCCTCCTGTGCCCCCTCAGGTGGCCAGAGATATCGGTCATCTCCGGCATCTTATCGCGCACGATCTTGGTCTTGTCGAGGCACCCAGTCCTCCGAACTTGGACCCGTTTGGTTTGGTGACTCGGGAAGCGGCCACCCTGGATTCCTTCCCTCTCGACAGTGAAGCGCTTTCGCTGGTTGCCGAGGTTGTTCGAGACCACATCGAAGCCACAGGACACCTGCCAACCGACCGAACCATGACCATTGAAGAGCGGAACGATGCCTTTGTGATCAACTCCTGTCATGGGTCAAAAATCAACGAAGCCCTCGGCCACTTCCTGCTGTCCATGGCGTCCACCAAATCCGGTTCTTGGGGCCGCCTTGTGGTGGAACCGACCCGAATTGCCCTCCAAACATCGGGCGTACGCCCAGAAGACATCGTGTCGTGGTTGACGGAAACGCCGCCTGATGCCATCGAACAATTGCTGAGCATCACGGTTCCAAATTCACGACAGGTCCGTTGGAGGTTTGCACAGGTTGCCAAGACGTTCGGCGTTCTGCGTCATGGCGTTGATCCTCGGAAAATTAACCTTCAAGCCTTGTTACGAAAATATCGAGGCACGGTGGTGATGGAGGAAGTTCTGTCAAAACTGTTCCATGAGAGAATGGATGTTCGGGGAGCGAGTGACGTGATGAAAGGGCTCCAATCGGGCGTGTTGTCGTTGCACATTACTGCTTCAGGTCCATTGGGCCTTTCCAACCGAACCCAAGATGACATGCTCCTGCCAAACTGGGACAATGCAGCCCTGCGCGAACGCTTGAAACTCAGGCTGACCAACGAGCGAGCGGTGTTGTGTTGCTTACGTTGTCACAGCCTTCGCCGATTCAGAATCGCCAAATACCTCTCAATTGATCGACCCGGAACATGCCTCAAGTGCGGTGGGACACGCTTGGCTTGCGCCCGCGAGGGGTTAACGAACATGCTCGAAGGGTGGGTGGCTTCTGAAGATCAGAAGGACCAAGATCGAATGGCGAAGAACGCAGCACTGGTGGCGAACCGAGGCGTGGAAGCCATCATGGCGCTGATGGGGCGCGGTGTGGGTGAAGCCACCGCTTCTCGAATCATGATGAAAACCCCACAGGGCAACGAACAGGCGTTGTTGAAAGCCATCCATCATGCCGAGGTCGAATACGCCCGTACCCGGCGCTTTTGGGGTTAGTCCAACTGCAAAAAAGAACGAGACGGGTGTTTTGGGCACCTTCACTCGCCACAGTGGCTTGTGAAACAGGTGAAATTCAACAGGGATGTGTCCTGCATGAGGGCTTCTCAAATTCAAACAGCGATCAAGAAATCACACCCATGGAGGTGTTTGTCCATTACGGAATTGATGTTCAAGAATCCTCAGGGCGATCGCTGAGTGATGCCGGCGATTGGAGGGAGGACTCCGACCCCAACGATTCGACCGGCATGCTGAGCATCGCTTTTCTCAGCGAGGCCCGGAGTTGAATCAATTCACCGTAGCACACCAAGACATCGTCGAATCGCAGCTGCATTTCTGGGTCGGGATTCCACACAAGTCGGTCTCCCCGTGAAAGGGCAAACACTGGAATTGAGGCAAAGACTTCGTTCAATCGTCGTCCGACCATTTTGGGGTGGTTTCGAAGTTGCAAACTGAGAACCCCAGAACCGGGGACGGTCCTCAGCAGTTGATCGAGGTCCACATCACCAAACGCCGTGTCTTCCATGACGAAGTCCACGATGGCACCCGCTACGTTAACACCGCTCGCTCGTTCGATTCCCTCAAGACCAGGAGAGGAGTTGACTTCGAGCACCAACGGACCGTTCGCGCCCTCGAGCAAATCCACACCAGCGATGTTCAGCCCAAGAACTCGGGCCGCACGGCATGCTGCTTCGGCGTATTCGGGAGAGAGGTCGACCGGTTCCACCGTTCCGTTCAAGTGAAAGTTGCTTCGGAATTCCCGGCCTCTCGCACGACGTCGCATGGCGGCCACAACCTTGCCCCCCACGACAAGGGCACGAACGTCTTTTCCGTGCGATTCTGCAATGTACTCTTGGACGAGGACGGACTTCCCGGTCAGCAACAATCCTTGCACGAGGTTCCGGACTTCAAACGCTGTATGGCGCAGGAAGACACCATCACCTTGCGTGCCTTGGGTGACCTTCACCACCACCGGCAAACCACCAACCATCTCGATGGCGTGTTCCACGTCAATGATGTCTCGAACATACGCCGTCTTGGGGACTGGCATTCTGTTTCGGGCGAGGATTTGGGAAGCGTGAAGCTTGTCTCTACTTTGGAGAATGCCTTGGCCGCTGTTGGCGGTCCACATGCCCAACTGTTCGATTTGGCGAAGAACAGCAACACCGTGCTGGGTGATGGAATGGCCAATTCGTGGGATGACGGCATCGTAGGAGAAGGCTTCGCCCTTGTGGAGCACGTCCACGCTTCCATCAGAGATGGTCAGTGAAAATTTCATCGGGTCGCAGACGTCAACACGCAACCCTCGCCGTCTCGCTTCCTCCACAATTCGCCGGGTGCTGTAGAGCCGAGGACCTCGGCTGAGGACGGCCAAACGCAACCCTGCGCCCTTTATGGGCGGGTGAGGGCCGGTATCGTCAAGCCTGCGCATGGTGGTTACCCCAAGGATGCGCGCCTTTGAAATGCTCGGCAGTTGTGGCGGAAAATGATGGATGAAGAGGCGACTCAGGAACCCACAGGAGCGTTGGTGGTCGATGGAGACCAAGACGAATTGATGGAGGAGATGTCGCTTGATGAGCGCAAAGAGCGGTTGAAACGCACCCGCTGGAACGTGTTTCTCTACCTCGGTGTTGCTGCGATCATGTTCGGATTTGCCTTGTTCCCCATGCCGTTTTCTGCCGAATACGACGACTTCACGGACTCTGCAGAAAAGGACATTGGCCTCGTATGGGGTTTGCCCCTGAGCGGAGAAGGGTTGTTCGACGTCCCCATGAACGTCGATGTTACGGCCAGCAACCCTCCAGCCCAAAACAACGTGGACATCGGGGTTTACGTCCTCAAAGAAGACGATTGTTCGAGCAACCTTGGCGCTGCCACCGAATCAGCACGAAACGGGGGTTCTCACGCCTACCAGTTCAAGACTTCCGGTGAGGAGATTTTGGTTGATGGAACGTACGAATTCAATTTCGCCATCGACCCCGGGCAGTACTGTCTGATCGTGGAATACTTCAACGAAACAGGGGCAAAAATCACCCGCTCAGGCGCAGACATGTCCGTGGACGGTCAACTCTACCCCAACCAGTTCTTTGGTGGCGTACTGGGTTTGCTGTGTTTGGGGTTGTCCATTTTTGCCTTCTTAGGAGCACAAAAGCACGGAGCTGCACTCCGTTCCATCCTTGAGGAAGAAAACGAAACGATTGAATCGAAGGTGTTGGCGGATGCGAACCAAGCCCTCCTCTCCGCCGGTCCAAGCGGCCCTCCATCGCAAGGGCCCACCGAACCGCCCACCGCCGGGCCCACCTCACCCCCTCAACAAGGAACTGAATCCCCACCCGGAGACGTGTATGAACCCGCTGAGAACGGCTACTTCTTCCGTAAGATGGCCGATGGCACCTACGACCAAACCGTCTACGTACAAGCCGAGGACGGGAGCTATCAACCCTACCAAGCGCCTCAATGAACAGCACCTGACACCGCCCGTTCATCGCCAGCCTTGAAAGGCACCGGCCCAACCGTGGAGTAGGGAAGAGGCATGAGCGGCGCATCAGCATCCACCCTCACCGTGGCCAAACTAAAGGCGCTGTGTGTGTTGAACGACCTGCCAACTTCCGGGCGAAAAGCAGACTTGGTCGAACGCCTGCTTGAAGCAGGTGTTGACCGCCAAACCTTGGGTCTTGAGGTCATTGATTTGGTGGGCAAAGAGGTCGCTAAAGCGGCTTCTACACGTGAACCAGCTGCGGTTGATGCCATCGACGATGATGAAGAACTGATGTTTTCACTTGAAGACGACGACACCCTCACTCCCCTATCGGCACAGGCGGTGGATGATTCAAAAGACACCCACAACGGTGTTGATGTTCACAACGAGTCTCCCGAAGAGGAGGTCTTGGAGGCCGAATTGTTCCTTGACGAATCCCCCACTGAATCATTGGCGTCTTCCAACCTGCCGGTCGGGTCCTCGGTTGAACTGCCCAAGGCCGAATCTTCTGTTCCAGTGCCGGTGCTGTCCAAAACGGCGTCGCCGACCACTCTAGCTGACATGATTCGCCGCCCTCAATTCGTTGCGATTGCCCTCACAGTGTTGGTGCTGGGGGCAGGTGGTTGGTACTATCTTAACAATCAACTGGAACCCTTTACCGCCGACTCGCTTCGCTATGGAGATACGATGGGCTACACGGTAACCGAAGGTGAATTCATGGCTTCTGAAGAATACGTTGAACTTGTGACCGAGCAGTTTGAGGATCTCTCGGACTATTGTAAAATTCGGTTGTTGTTTGCCGGAACCGGCTCAGTATCCATCACCGAAGGCACCTCCGGCGATCTCATCAGTCAACCAACAGAGGACCGTTTGGGTGCCGTTTCTGCACGCGGCGGTCAAGGGATGTCGTGGCTAACGGTTGAGACGGTCAACGCCATGAGTCTCTCCAAGTTCAACATTTACGGACACAACTCAGCGCCCAGCATCGGAGGTGGTACGTATTGTCCCGATTTTGCTGAAGGTACGGAAGGACGAGCCGATTTGACGGTCACCCGCTGGAATGAACTACGCGAGCAAGCTACGTTGGCAACGCATGTGGACGCCTACCTCCAAAACACACAGGGGACGTACGAGGCGGAAGCCATGACTTACGGCGTTGGGGGCTTGTTGGGCGGTTTAGAGGACCTCTCGCCGGGCTTGGGCATGGTGCTTCAGCCGGTTGAACTTGCCAATTTCTTCGGTGACACGTACATCACGGACGACGCTTCTGGGACGTCATCGGGTTGGGCATGGCGTGTCATCGGAGCTGAAATGCTCGGCAACACCGAGGTGTGGAAGGTGACCGCCAGTCATCGAGACATACAGGATTTCTGTTTGGGCTACGCCACGATGAACCTTTGGCTGGAAGCGGACAGTCCATGGGTTGTCCGGCAAACCGTGGACGTGTCCATCAGCAGCAACGAAGCCAACCAGAACAGCTGTTCGGGATGGTTGGAACGGGGCGTTGAAGCGGTGTTGCCCGAGGGCGAGCTCGAATTGCATCACACCTTTGAACGAACCTCAAACACCCGAGGAGTCAAATCCATTGAATTGGGTATGGCATACAACAATCGACCACAAGCCAACGATCTCAACCCTGACGAGGACGAACTTGCAAATTGGGGGCCCAACGGGCTCCACCTACCGGACAATTCCACGTTGCGCACTCACCCGCTTGACCAAGCTGTGGACTGCATCGACGGATTTGGCAGCGCTGCCAGTGCGGCAAACGCGGCGTTGGACGATGGAGGTTACATCTGGCGAGCGCAGAACAACATGAACGGTTCCACGACGGAATGGAACATCTCCTGGGTGGCGACCGATTCAAGCGCAGGTTGGTTGCTGTTCGGGGTGAGTGGTGGCGACGAGAACGTCGATTGTGAGTACCTTGGCAGGGGGGCCTACGACGAATCGGTGACCCACAACCGTGATTCCATCCCAGATGCGCTTCCTCTTCACAGCATGGTGGAACGGTTGAAGGCGACGCAGCGCTTTCCCCATCTGACCGGTGATGAGGCGTTGTTCAATTCAGGTGGCCTCCACGACACGACCCGAGTCGGCTATCTTGTGGTGGTCCCTGGCAACGGTTTAGGCTTTGATTTGTCCGACCTGTTCGACAGCGTCACCGGTGCGACCACCGTTGACGTGCAACGGTCATGGGACGATTCGACCTGGAGCAACACCTTCTCTCTTCTTGCCGATGGTACCGACGGACGTGTGTTGGGGTGGACTCACACCAAGCAAGCGAGGTGATGTCATGACCGAAGACGAACGTGGACTGGACCATTTGCTGGAACAGAACGAAACCGAGTTGCCATTCCTCTCGGCCTACGGCGGGACGGAAGGCACCTCTTCAGCCACCCCAACGTCCATTCTTGAGGCCTTGGTTCGGTACCTCAAGGCCGGTGGTGGCGACGTGGTTCAACACGAAGGCACCGTTGAGTTTGGGTTTGGACAGGCATCCATCACTCAGCAAGGCTGTCTGGTCGTTGTTGAAGGAGAAGCCTTGCCTTTGGTGGCCAGCGATATGATGGCTGAGGGCTTTGTGAACGGAACTCTTGCCAAGGATCGCTCACAAGTTTCTGTCGTTCTCACCGATTGGGGAGCAGAGCAACGTCGATTCATCGAGCGGTTGGTTGAGAACGCCCTTCAGAACTGACCGTTGCGTCGTGATGCAACGGCCAACCCCAGTGTTCCCACCACGAAGACGAGGCCAGCGGCAGGGAGGAAACCTTCGCTTTCTGTACCGCTGCTTTTCGGGACGTTGCATCCGTCACCGTCAGCATGGATGCCTCCGTATGCACCGTCGTCGTAGTAGCAGGTCGACCAGGTCTTGTACCAGTCGCCCTGGGGGAAGTTCTCAGTCGTGTCGTTGCTGTAGGCGGCTTGCACACGCCAATTCACGTAGGTGTGGTCGGCGGGTGGCGTGAGGCTGGCGCTGTACATTCGCCCGTCGTCGGACAACACCGCTTCCTGATTCACGGGAGGGTCGCACACACCGTTGTTGAGGCAAATTTGAGTGGTGATGCTGAGGGTTGTTCCGTTTTCATGAGCATCTTCGTCAAGACTGACGCTCAATGCCCAATTTTCGCTGTCCTGGGACGGCGTGGTACGCTCTTCAATGGAGAACGGCACTTCAGTTTCATTGGGGTTGACATCCTCTCCACCGGTGACGCTCGCTGCGTTGACGGACGATGCGAACATCAGCAGCAACATCAATCCAAAAGACAGCACTTTGCCTGTCATGATTCTCAACTGTAACCGGTCCTTCATGTAACTTACGAAGCGTTGTGTTCATTCCATTTCCCAAAGTTCATCGCCCACCCAGTGAAGGGTTCTGATGCCTTTGCCTTTGGTACCGCTCACCATGTTTGAACCCGTCATCACGGACCAGCCCACTGCGAGGGGTTTCTTGTGAGTCATGTCTCGTATCCAAACGAGATCACCGGGGACGATGCTGTCGTCGGCATCGTGGACACCAGCGATCATGCAATCAGCACCGTTCATCAAAAACGGGATGGCGCCGTGATCAACTTCGACCCATTTCTTTGCTTGAGGTTGCTGAATAAAGCCCCTCAAGGTGAGAAACACGTATCGCTCACCTTCGTCGTTCACCACTTCAATCACGATGGGAATTTTATCAAGAAACGCCATCGTCCAAGGGCCAAAGCTCGCCATCTCGATGAAGGCGCCGTCCACGTTCAAGTCGATCTCAAGGTCGTGTTCCAACCGTTTGAGCAATGGAGCAATGTGCTTTCGCCTGACGGGTCGCCGCTTCTTTACCGTCCAGTCTTGTGCCACATGAGTGGGTGGGTGGTCCGGGATATGAGCCTTGGGAACGGGGCTTTGATGAACGAGATGGTGCAGGACGTGGCATGACGATGTGGTGTGCCATACGAACTTTCACCAAGCACGCTCAAGAACTCGGCAATGCGCCTGTTGAACAACCCATCGTGTTTGTCAAACCATCCAACTGCTTGCACGCAGGTGGCCCGCTTCCGGTTTCTTCGCATCCTGGAGAAATGCACCATGAAGTTGAATGCGTTGTGAAATTGGGCCACGAACTCCAACCCGTGGCCTTGGCCGTTGGCCTCGACATGACCGACCGGGCTGCTCAAGGTGTTCTTCGTGCTCAACAATACCCGTGGGCCAAAGGCAAAACGTTTCGCTCAAGCGCAGTCTTGGGTCCACTGGCTCCGTGGTCGGGGGATTTCGATGCCCTCGTCAATCCCGCAGAGGAGTTCCGTCTCGTGCTTTGGGTCAACGGCGAGGAACGTCAAAACGCCTTGCTCTCGGAGATGACCGTCACCCCCCAAGCCCAAATGACGGAACTGCTCGAATGGGCTCCGGTGGAACCCAGTGACCTGCTGTTCACCGGGACGCCGCAAGGGGTCGGGCAGGTCTTTCCAGGGGATCGGATTCGGGCTCAATTGCTTCATCAGGACCGTGTGATGTCAGAAATTGAGGTTCCCTGCGAGTGAGGGTTGCTTTCATATAGCCCGTGCTGGTCGCTGGCGACGCAGGAGGAATTGGTATGGCTCAATGGCACGGAATTTCACGACGCAAATCATCCGGTGGACGAAAGGTTCAGGCCCGTAGCAAGCGGTCCACAGAAATCTCCACAGAGAAACAATTCGCTCTTGTTGGCGACCCCAAGCGCAAGATCTACCGGAAAACCGGTGGCAACATCATGGTCCGTGTGATGGCTGCAAACAAGGTCAGCATCAACGACCCCAAGTCCGGAAAGACCACCTTGGGCGACATTCACAGTGTGGTCGAGAACGCCTCCGACCCCAACTACGTCCGACGAAACATCCTCGTGAAGGGTGCCGTCATCGAGACCAGCCAAGGTCGTGTTCGCATCACCTCCCGTCCAGGTAAGGACGGTGTCATCAACGGCGTGCTCATCGAGTGAGGCGCATGGACCACAACCCCGACCGATTGTGTGTCTGGCCGGGGTACTTTGACCTCAAAATGTCGCGCCGTTCCGGACGACGTGTACCAAAGGACTCCGCTGTTCTAAAGCCCGACCTTGAGGGCTTGTTCAATGCGGCCCGAAGCATTGGCTTGCGAAAGGTCAAGCGAGATGAAAACATCTCCCATCCCCGTCGACCCCATGGCCGTGAAGGTCGATTGTGGGTTTCAGCATCGGGGGCGAAAGAAGCGATTGGTGCAGGTTCTAAAGAAGAATTGCTTCAACTTCTCGGTGGCGAATGGCGCCAATTGCAACGGGATCGTCGGCAAGCCGAGCAATCCAAGAATCAACAGGGTCCCAAAGCCGGGGACCGCAGGGCGCGTTCTCAACGAAAAACTCCTCAAGGCCAGCGTTCTGGATTCAAAAAGCGATCCGGGTTCAAAAAACGGTGAAGAAAAAACACCTTTTCTTAACCAAAGACCTCAACACACAACCATGATACGAGCCGTGCTGTTGTTGATGCTGTGCGGTCTTTTGGCTGGTGATTTAGCGGCTCCAGCCGCCGAGGAACCCGAAACGGTGGTCGTGACCGTTGACAGCACGAGCCTCCGCTTTTCGCCCAGCAGCATTGAGGTCAGCGAAGGCGACACGGTCCGGTTTTTTTGGAGCGATCAAGCCCTGGCACACAACGCTGTTGCTGATGATGGGCTCTTCGATTCGGGCGACCCCGAACGAACCGTTGACTATTCTTTCACCTTTGAACGAGGCATGAACGGCACATACACCTACGTGTGCGAACCCCACGAAGGGTTGGGCATGGTTGGTGAGATTGTGGTCACCGCTCTTCCCCCTGAAGCACCACCGGTTGAACCAACTGTGTCCGAAGACACACCGTTTCTACCGTTTGTTGGCCTGTTGGTCGCCGCGTTGGCTGCCGTGGTCGTTCGCCCTCAATCTTGAGGAAGCGGATGAATCCACCCAAAGTTGTCTTCTTCGGTTTCGTTTTGCAATCCGGTGAGTGCGTCGTACAGTTGGGTGGTGATGGCCCCTGGTTTCCCGTCGCCGTAGACAACCTTGGTGCCTTCGTGCGTTATGCTCCCAATGGGTGAAATAACGGCGGCAGTACCACAGCAGAAGGCTTCGTCGGCTTCGAGCGCTGATGCAACATCCACCTTTCCTTCCACGACGTTGTAGCCCAAGGAACCGGCCATTTCGATGATTGAATCGCGGGTGATACCCGGTAGGATGGTGCCGGTGAGTTCGGGCGTGTACAACACGCTGTTCTTCACGCAAAAGAAGTTCGCAGCCCCGACCTCTTCGATGTGCGAATGTGTTTCAGCATCAAGATAAATCACTTCAGCGTACCCTTCGGCTTTGGCTTCCTTGCTCGGTTTCATTCCTGGTGCATAGTTACCGATGGCCTTCACGCCACCCGATCCTCCGGGTGCAGCACGATGGTGATGGTCGGAAATCAGCAGGTCGATGGCAGACATGCCGCCTTTGAAGTAGGGTCCAACGGGGGTGACGTAAATCAAGAACGTGTAAGATGGTGCAGGAGAGACTCCCAACACGGGGCCGGATCCCATCAAGAGGGGACGAATGTAGAGGGCTCCCTTGCCTGTGGGGGGGACCCAATGACGGTTGGCGTTGACCACCTGTTCAACGGCGTCAACAAAAATCGACTCTGGCACGGGTGGCATCTTCAAACGGTCAGCACCCCGTTGCATTCGCCGAGCGTTCTCTTCAGGTCGGAAACACACGATTCGTCCTTTTGATGTGGTGTAGGCCTTCATGCCCTCAAACAAACCCTGTCCGTAATTCAGCACACCTGCGGCCGGGGACATGGGGATGTCGCCGTAGGGCTGCAGGTCCCCAGGGGTCCACGGTGCACCGTCCAGTGTGGTCGTGATGTACATCGTGTCGGTTGGCGTCAGCGAAAACGTCAGGCTGTCCCAATCCACTGGTTGATTCATGCTGCTCTCCCAGTTGCCAAAGGGGTGGCCTTGGCTTTCAATGGTTGCTGTGGGATTCCATGGTCTTCAACCCCCCCACAGATGGGTTCTAATGGGGTCGTCAGTTGACAACATTCGGAGGGTTCACGTTGGAGGGGAGAATGGGTCTGATTTCGGGTCGGTACCGCTCCTTCACCACGGGAAACGTTGCTCAACCTGAACCTTCAACCGTCATTGAACTGTTCGGGCGCATGGATGACGGCCGCTCGGTGTGCTTGTTGGTTCACGGCCTGCGGCCAACATTCGAAATCGCACCCATTGGTGAATGGGATGCTTCGGGCGACCTTCCCGCCTTTCTTCGTGATCGGTTGTCAACGGTGGAGCGACTGGAACACGTCCGTAAGGTGACGGGTCCGAAAGAAAAATGGACGGAACTCGGGGTCCGCCCCGTTTGGACGGTCGAAGCTGCTCAACCGTTCCATGTCCCCCAAATGCGGAAGGCCTTGAAGGCTCAATCTTGGCGGGTGTTTTCGGGCGACGTTCCTTTTGTCAACCGTTTGTTGCTCGATGGCAATTTGGGCATGCACATCGCCTTTACTGGCGAGGTTGTTGATGAACGCAGAATCGAGAAAAGTGACCCGTCTGGTGTGTTGAGTGCTGGCGGGTCGGGTCGATATCCCGTGGACATCACGGTCCGGTGCGACAAGGTTGATTTGGCCGCTACAGAGCCTTTTTCAGTCCCGTTCAAGGTGTTTTCATTTGACCTTGAAACGAGCATTGAACGAGAGGAAGTGTTGTGTGCCGCAGCTTGGATTCAAGACACCGCCACCGGAGAACGGCAGTCGTTTAGCTTCCGGGGCGATGAGGCTGAGATGATGAAACAACTCACCGATGTGGTGAACCGCCACGACCCGGACATCATCACAGGCTACAACATCGACAACTTTGACCTGCCTCGTTTGGTCGACAGAGCGAAGGTGCTGAAAAGCGGTCAACACTCAACAGCCAGCCTGATCGGTTGGGGCCGTGTACCGGTGGATGAAGGTGAATTGACGCGACAGCGGGATGCCTTGATTCCTCGTCGACAAAGCAACCGAGCATGGAATTTGGCCGGTCGTGCTGTTATGGACACTTGGTGGCAAGCCCGCCAAGCGCTTCGACCTCGGCGAGAGACCCTGTCCTTTGTGGCCAACCTGTTGTTCCCCGACGATGCTGAGAAGCACAAAATGGACGTTGATGCCTCAAAAATGGACCAGGAATGGGCCAACCGGCCCGATGAGGTGATGGAATATTGCATCAGAGACGCTGCCCTGCCACTGGATATTCTCGATGCAATTCAAGCTGTGCGCCGAAAGGAAGCCGTGGCCGCCGTTGCGAAAGTCACGTTTGAAACCGCAGCCAACGGCAGCACGAGTCAACTGATCGACTCCTTGGTGATTCGGTGGGCTGACCGAAACGCTGTGGCTGTGCCTCTCACCGGTTCAGCAGAAGCCAAAGTGGGCCAAATCACAGGTGGATACGTCCACGATGTCGAAGCAGGCTTGCATCCTTGGATTGCCGTGTTGGATTTCAAAAGCATGTACCCTTCCATCATGATCGGCAAGAACATCTGTTACACCACCCGCGTGGACCCTGCTCAACCGAACCAACCCGGTGAAGGTCGGTTTCACGTGGCCCCAACCGATGCCAAGTTTCGATTGGCCGAAGACCGAGAGGGCATGGTCCCGGCTTTGCTGAAGTTGCTCATGGCTCAACGGGACGAGCACAAAGGCGCTCTCAAAAGAGCGAAAGAGCAAGGCAACACGGCCTCCTCCTCGTTCCATGATGCCATGCAATACGCTGTGAAAATCCTCATGAATTCTTTCTACGGAGTGTTCGCAAGCGGGTTCTACCGCTTTACTCATCGAGATTTGGGCTCCTCGATCACGGCCTGGGCGCGTCAGAACATCAAGACCATCATCGCCGCCCTCGAAGAGGAAGGTCACGGCGTGGTCTATTCCGATACGGATTCGATTTTTGTCCGATGCCCCGTTGATTCAAACGCACCGACGATGATTCAACCTGAGGTCACCCTTCAAGCCGAATCGGGTGATGCTCATGCCGTCAAATCCATCGGCGCTCATCGGGCTGCCGTTGACTCGATGGTGTCTTTTGGACAAGAACTGGCACAGAGGTACACGCGAGATTCTGCAGAGTTGGAATTCGAACGAGGTCTTTCCGTGTTTTTCAGCCACGGGGCAAAAAAACGTTACATTGGCCAAGTGGTATGGCCCAATCAGGAAATGCTGGTGAAGGGTTATGAAACTCAACGCACCGATTCGTTCCCTTACCTGACCTCCACCATGAAAAAGGTGTTCAAGTACGCTCTAGCGGACCAACGTCAAGCCTTGGTGACCTATGCCAAAGCACGAGTGAAGGCGGTTAAAAATCATGAAGTTGACCCGAGCGAGGTGGTGCTGGCGAAATCTTGCAAAGGGCGCGTGCTCCGCAATCCTGTCAAAACCATTGGTGATGTCGATTTCACCAAGGATTACGTCAATCCTGATTCCATGGCTCAAGTTCGAGTGGCTAAGGCCCGAATTGCCCTTGGCTTGGGGTTCACATCCGGCATGAAAGTCTCGTTTTTGGTTACCAATGCCAACCATCGGCCCATGCAGGTGTCGCCTTGGTTGGACGGTGACGAGGGTGCTTCAACACGAACCTACGACGGACAATTTTACGCTGAACGGCTGGCTTCGGCTCTCGGTCGCATCACCGATGTCTTCGATTGGGAAGCCAAAGATTTGCTCTCCGGGCACAAGCAAACCTCCCTGTTTTCATTTTGAGCGAGGCGCAAAGAGGAAGGTCTTTTCATCCACCATGCCATCATAAGGGCATGGGATGGAGCGTTCAACCGTGCTTGATGGTGGCCATGTTGTTGTGCGCCTCGTTGTCGGGTTGCCTGTTTGAAGACGGTGATGGGTCCTCCTCGGACGAAGTTCTCGCCGTGTTCACCATGACGCCTACCTCCAATGTCCGAACGGGCGATACCGTTTCTTTCGACGGCGGCGATTCAACGCCCCAAGACGGCTCCCTCACCTATCGCTGGAACTTTGACACGGTGGATTCCACCGACATTGACGCCACAGGTCGCAGCGCAACCTGGACGTTCAACGAAGCAAAAGCCTACGAAATCACGCTTGAAGTGTCCGACGGCTCGACCCTATCGGAACAAACCCGAACCCTGACGGTGGTCGACGCTTCAGCGCAACCGCCAGTTGCGGAAATCGATCAATACGCCGACGCTGAAGACTGCGAGGATGAGACCATTGATGAATCAACCAACATCGTCGTGTGGATTTGCGCCCGGGGCAAAAGCCAAACGGACCGTGTGGTGACCGAAACAGCTGCGATTACACTGGACGCTTCATCATCTTCAGCAGGTGATAACAGCCAGTACATTTCCGAATTCGCATGGGATTTGAACCTCGACGAGGACAGCGACAACGATGGAGACACGGAAAACGACGGCGACCTTACAGGAGAATCCGTTGATTGGACGAACGTCGCACCGGGTGAATACGAAGTGGGACTGACCATCACCAACAACGTGGGCATGGTCGATTCAGATACCATTCGTGTGTTCGTGAACTATGCAGGTTATTGGGGTGATTTCGACATCGCAGGGAACGGCACAAGCGGAGCAGCTGAGATTGATTTCGAAGCCCTGGTTCACTACGACCGCGACGTCGGTAACACCGTTCGAAAGGTCGTTGTTGAATTGGAATATCCGCAGCAAGACGACGACTGGATTGCCGGAGGATCAAGCGAACAAAACCGAAACAAGTTGGATATTTTCGCTTACAATGAAGACGATGATGAAGCCTCCAACACCACCGAAACCGGTGTTGACTCTCGCGACCAAGGGGACTGCGATGACGAGCGAGATTGCGTGCATTTGACCGTTTCGTCCTACATGTTCACCGACACCGACAGCACCTACGGGGACGGCGAATGGACGTTCAGCATCAAGAACGAACGGTTCAACGATGTTGTGGTGGACCAGTTCGTCATTCGATTGTTCTACAAGTGAGGGGGCTGAATCTTGGTGCGCTCCACTCGAATCATCGCCACCATCGGTCCTGCCTCGCAGGACCATGCCATCCTGTTGAGCCTCTTGCAAGCAGGCGTTGACGTGTGCCGTCTCAACTATTCTCATGGAGAGCCGGAGGACAAAACCGAACTCTACCATCGAATACGAGGCATGGAAGACGAATTGGGAAGGCCCACTTGCATCATGGCGGATCTTCCTGGCCCAAAACTCCGCCTTGGTACGTTTCCTGGTGTTGTGAATGTAGAACCCGGTGATTCGCTTCGGTTGGTTTGCGGTCAACTCCACGCTGACGATGTCACCAGTGGCCGGTTACCGGTCGAATACGGAGGGCTGTCGGCCGAATTGCGGAAAGGCGACCCCATTTTACTGGCGGATGGTCTCATTCGTTTGGAAGTCGTCAACGCACCCGCTCAAGCCAACGCAGAAGTGGTTTGCAAGGTCTTGGACGGAGGCCCGATCAGCAGCCGAAAAGGCATCAACGTCCCGGGAACGTTGGTGGATTTGCCAGCGATTGGTCCCAAGGACGAACGAGCCATGGCACATGCATTGCGGGAAGGTGCAGACTACATTGCCGTCAGTTATGTTCGAACGGCAGAAGACCTTGCTCCTGCAAAAGCGGCCATCAAGGCAGCAGGACTTCATGTGCCGGTGGTTGCGAAAATAGAACATCCATCTGCCCTGGCGAACCTCAACGAAATTCTTGAGTCAGCAGATGCGGTGATGGTGGCGCGAGGAGATTTGGGTGTTGAGATTCCCCTTGAGGAAGTCCCTATTGCTCAACAAGACATCATCGACCGGGCCATTGAACGCGGTATGCCGGTCATCGTCGCAACCCAGATGCTCGAATCCATGACGTTGCAACCCAGACCCACTCGCGCCGAAGTATCGGACGTTTCAACCGCCATTCGACACGGGGCATCCGCTGTGATGCTGTCTGGCGAAACCGCCGCGGGTTCGTATCCGCTTGAAACGGTTCAAACCATGGTGCGCATCGCCCAATCAACCGAACGTGGTCTGGAATCCACATTGCAACGTCCCAATGCTCTGGCCCGCTTCCGTTCGACCAGAGCGGTCGCCCATGCAG
>QXXW01000117.1:0-34207 GCA_009887255.1 Candidatus Poseidoniales archaeon
AGGGACAGTGGATTTCGAATCCACCGCAATACCGGGCTATGCGACCTCGGCTCTGCTCCGAGGCTTTGGCGCGACGCTCATAAGCATGATGTTGTGAGGCAAAGGCATGGACGTTCACTTTCATGGCCGAGACGTGGAGGTGACCGTTGACGTTCAACCGGGCGCTACAGTTCGCTCAGCTCTTACCCTGGCCGGCATTCTCCCATCCATGGTGATCGTCAGCCACGACGGGACGGTCCTGCCACACGCAACCTCCCTCAACAACGAGGTCAAACTGTTGGTGACCACCATCTCATCAGGCGGTTGATTCGTCTTTTCGAACCAAAATTTGGAGCCGAGACTGCTTGGTGTAGTCTCCACGAACATCGGTTGCCCAAGCGTCCAAGCCGAGATTTTCAAACGCTACAACATCGCCTTCGGAAACCAAATCATACTGAACGTTCCAATCGTTGGCCCAACCCTCAATCTTCATCGCACCGGTGTTGTCCATCAGCATCAACCCCTTTCTGTGCCATGTTTTCCCGGTTTTACCAACCCCTTGTTTTTCGTAGCGGTAAACCACAACTCCAGAGGCGTTGTGCTTGGCTTGGACACTCATCAGATCGCTCGATTCGAAGGTGGATCCATTGACCATGACGCAGGCAAACGGATCAACTTTTAGCACGATTTCCCCTTTCCAATTGACGGTGAACACGGCGTTTTCCACCGTGACCTCCATGTCTTTTTCCAGCCCATTCGGCCATGTCCTCCCACCTTCACGGTGGTCTTGACTGGCGATGTGAATGTTGGCAAAGGATGACCCTTGCTTGATGGACATGCGTGGGGCTTGTCCTTGGCGTTGAGTACCGATGGTGAACAGTGTGCCGGTAACGGTGATTCTCGGGTCGAGATCGCTCAGGTCGGTCATCACCGTGTTGTGCATGTTGCCGGGGAGTTGGACTACATCATCGAACGGCCATTCGTCACTTCCATCGCCTGAAGGACAGACGTGACGCCAATCGCAACGGTCGCAACGAACCCCATCCGGCGCATCGGTCGGCTGACCACCAGGTGAGAACCCACGCATGGGTGAGGGTTCGGGGAGGCAATCCTCTCGCATCACCGGCTCGGATTTCAATTCCTTCCAACGAGCCAGCAAGGATTGTTCCATGCGTTCCATTTCGGCGATGGATGGTGTCTCAATGGATTTGATGCTGGGGTGGCCGAGGTACCATATTTCCAAGCCGGACACGACCTCCTTGCGTCCGTGCGTCACGTACCACAGCATGGCGTAGATGCGAAGTTGCTTGACATAGTCGCCTGAACGGTCGTTGGCACCAAGGCTCGCCTTCAAGTCAACGATTCGAACACCGCCGTCCCAGGCATACACCAAATCGTATTCACCTTGGAACCAGTGATCGGGATGGACGGCGTTCATGGAAAAAGAAGCCGCATCCGGGTCAACAAACCATGGTCGGGCGACCTCCCATGATTCACAAAGGGAAAGTTCGCCCTCTTGGGCAAGCGGGTGCCCACCCTCAAACGCAACGTAACCAAAGCCGTCCGGCGCAGGCCACTCAGGACGGGTCCCTGAACGCCACTCATTGACGACCTGCTCTGGAGCTTCTGCCATGCACCGAAGGACTTCATCGATGTGAAAAACCAACGCAGCATCCACCATGTTAAGGCAACGTTCGTCGTTGACCTCTGCCCATGCTCCTGCTTTCCGTTCGTCGTTTTCCCATTCGTTCTTCATGTTGGCGATCACGGGGGGGTAATGCAACCTCGCCCGCGCTTTGGCCCATACGAGCAACGATTCGGCCGTTTGTGGACGCTCGTTCTCAAACAAGGGCAACATCCCTTCACAAGGCCAGCCTTTGCCGAGGTTGCGGTCAGGACGCCCCTCATCGTCCAGCGGCGTGGGTTGGTAGGTGTCCAACGGGGCTTGAGCCACGATGAACCCTGGGGATTCCTTGAGCACTCGACAGACCGTTTCCTCAACAGCCCGCCCGACGTACAACACGGGAATCTGAGGCATTTTGAACCGCAGGACTTTTTCGTAGTACCACAGTCGAGGACACGCTTCAAACGCATTGGATTGACTGGCCGATAGCCGTGAGTATTTCCCAACAGAGTCGGTGGACGGTTCAGGCAATTGAACGGGCATGAATCCAAAGTGCTGGCGAGGGTTCTTCAAGACTCACCATCGGAGGTTTGGCCAACGGCAGGGCGATGTTCGACCCTCGTTTTGCGGTTGTCAATCCGAAGTTGAAGGACACCACCACGCCAGCCAATTTCTGCGCCTGTCAACGTGACGTTGTCGCCAGGACACATCTTGAGGATTTGCCCCGTGATGCTGGAACCAAACGCCACGACTTCAGCAATGTGTGAACGGTCCCACACGACAAAACTGACCAAGGCCCACGGTTTGCCGTCCAAGCGTCGTCCACTCCGCCGTTGTATGCCAAGTATGCGTCCACTTACATTGATTCTTGAACGCAACAACCCAAGCCTCGTGATGCCATCAAGGTCGGTCTGGTCGTCCATCGGCTCGACCAGTGTCTGGTCGTCAAGGTACAACCTGGCTTGGTCTCTCCATACGCCGGGTAGGGCGTTGCGAATCACCACTGGGCGCTCCAGATGGTCGTGAAGCTCGGGGAATGCGTCTGGTTCGGATTCTTCCATGACGATGTGCTTGTCCCCTGCAACCAGCACCATGCCCCGCACGTGTTCACCGAAGTGGTTGGGCATGGGCCCCCAAGCACCCGTGCAGCGGCCTCGCACGTTCACACGCCCTTGGACCTGGTTCAACCTCATCGTGGGAGCAACGTTGTCGTTGGAATCCACCAAATCAGCGATCCCCATTGCCCTCAACGCTTCTTGATCGTTGACGGTTACTGAACAAAAACGGCATCCAGCGCTCGAACCGTCGCACGCCTCATCATCCGAAGCAGGAAAACTGACGACCGTTGCATCCGTGGACATCATGCTGTCGTGAACCGAACGGTACCGCTGGCCGAGCAACTGGAGTTGGTCTGCATCTGGAGCCTCGAACAATGTGCGTTCACCGTTGCCCAAATACCAGCCTTCCAAACCGGCGACCTGCTGTTCTTCATGTGTTGCCGCCCACAACCAAGCATAGAACTCGAGTTGGTCAACAAGTGAAACGGCAAACGAACCATCGGGAGTCCCAGATTTGATGTCAACCAAACGGTGTTCCCCGTCCCAACGAAGAACAAGGTCCAATTCTCCAGCGGCCCATCCGTCGGGGTGGTAAAGTCGCTGGGGCTGGTGAACCCTTGGATCCTTAAACCACGGTCTGGCAATCTCCCAAGCCTCGCTCCACGTCACCTTTTCACCTTGCGACCGCCAAGTAGCCTCGCCAACGGTGGCCCACGCTGTGACGCCCAACGATGGCATCTTCTCTGGACGCGGGAACGTCGGTGGACGACCCCAACAAGGTGCCGGCACATCAAAGACGTTCTCTCCTGAGCGAAAGAATTCAAGATGGGGACCGCCACCTTTGCTCCGACAAGCCGTGACCTCTTCCAAGAACAACCCCACGCCACGACCGATCAAATCTTCAAGTGAGTTGACGCTCACATCACCCCATGAAGTGCCATTTTGGGTCCACAACGCTTCATCCCATGACGTCTGACCTTCAGCATACGCTGCTTCTGCCTCGGTGGTGACCAAAGGTGCAACCCAGGACATCAACTCCTCTTTCGAATCCAAAAGAGGCGGGTGGTTCATCAGCACCTTGCAAAGAGCGTCCTCTACGACAATGCCAATGATTTGAGAGGGACGAAGCGGCCCCCGCAAGCCCGCAACATACCCTAGGAGCCACTGGCGTTGACAACGAAGGTAGGTGGTTAAGGAACTTGCAGAGAGACGTCCGCGGGTCCGGCCGAGGGGACCACCCAACGGAGGAAGACCTACCGGCATGTGTTCCCCTCCTGCGACGGGTGAGTGATGACACCGGCCTCATGCATCGTAGGAATAGTAGTCACCACTGTTGCGTTGCTCACGGTCTTTTCTGCTCAGAGCCTTGTTGATCCTCGGTCGCTTGGAATCATGGTCACGACGGAACGTCACGTTGACGCCGGCGAGGAATTTGTTCATGCCAACCCGAAGGTCGTACGGGCCAGTGGCATGACCGTGCACACCACCTTGACCCTCAAACACGAGCAGGGAATCCGACACGATGTCGATGAAATACACGTCGTGATCGATGACAAACGCCGATTTTTCGTTCGCTTCCATGGTTCGGCGGATGGCCTTGGCCGTTTCCATTCGGGCGTTGGCGTCAAGGTGCGCTGAGGGTTCATCCAACAAATACAGGTCGGCATCCCTGCCCAAACAAATGGCAATGGATACCGCTTGGCGTTCACCACCAGAGAGTTTCTTGACACGCTTCGGGAGGAGTTGATCCACCCCCAATGCGCGTATGACGTTAACGTTGAATTCGCCGCTGCGCCATCTCGGTCCAAGCTCGCTGTCCAGCCACAACTGGACGGTGCCGTTGATGTCGACATCGATGTGTTGAGGTTTGTAAGAAATGGTGGCATCTGCAGTCACCCAACCGCCGTCGTAATCGTGTTCACCGGCGAGGATTTTGATCATGGTGGATTTCCCGGTCCCGTTTGAGCCGACCACACCAACGACTTCTGACCGATGCACGGCACCTTCATCGGAGGTGAGTTTGAACTCACCAAGTTGCTTTTCCAAGCCCCCCCATGAAACGACAGGTGTGCCAATTTCGGCTTTCCGATCTCGGTGGCGGAGGAACTGAATGGGCTTGTCTCGTATTCGCACGTTCTCACCGGGCAGAAACCCATCGAGGTAGGTGTTGATCGCTTGCCGAGTTGAGCGGGCTGGGGTAAAAATACCGAAGGCTCCTTTTTTCCCGTAAACGATGTGAACAAGATCGGCCAAGACGTCAAGCACGGCCAAGTCGTGTTCAATCACAATGACTCGTTTGGTTTTGGCCAATTCTTGGATGATGCCAACAATCCTCATCCGCTCGTGAATGTCCAGGTACGAGGACGGCTCATCGAAGAAATACACGTCAACGTCTCGAAGAATGGTCGCACAAATGGCCATCCGCTGAAGTTCACCGCCCGACAGTTGTTGGACGGTCCTGTCCAGAAGATGGTCAATACCCAACGCTTGCGTCATTTCAACTAGCATGTTCCGTTCGTCAACCTTGGTCAACAAGTTCCTTACTGACCCTTGAACCCGCTTGGGCAAGCGATCCACATTCTGAGGCTTGACGGCCACGTTGACCTTCTTGTTTTGAACAGCGATGAAGAAATCTCTCAACTCGCCGCGTGGCAGGGAATCAATGACGTCCTCCCAATCGGGTTGGTCGTCAAGCCAGTCGCCCAAGTTTGGGATCAACCGACCTGAAAGAGCGCTGATGGCGGTTGATTTGCCCATTCCGTTGGGCCCAAGAATGCCGACCACACTTTCCTTGGAAGGGGTGGGGAGCCGGAACAATCGGAATCCATTCAGTGAAAATCGATGAACCATATCGTTCTCGAGCTCCGAGGGGAGGTTTTCAATGATGAGGGCATCGTGGGGGCACTTGTTCACGCAAATACCGCATCCAATGCACAGGCTTTCAGAAATGTGAGGTTTACCGGTTTTGTCATCGAGGATGATGCATTCTTGTCCGTTGCGAACAGGCGGACAGAAGGCATGACATTCGTCGTTGCACTTCTTTGGTTGGCAATTGTCCTCTTTGAGCACCGCCACCCTCATGCAGATTCCTCCGTTGTGGCCTCAAGGCTGTGGTATATTGTATGCGCGAGGGGGTTGACACCCCAATCGCAGATTGTACGGGTTCAAATGAGACCTTTGAGGTGCTCGTGACCGCTGATCAACTTGGTCGTGCAGGACGTTGGGAACTTCATGCTGGCCTTGCGAAGAGCGTCACGGGCTGCGAGGTAATGTTCAGGGTTCACCTGGATGGAGATGACACGCTGGCCTCGCTTGACTCGAGCAGCCGTACCCACGTTCTTTCCGAAAGCGCAGCGCATTCCCTGAGACACACGGTCTGCACCGGCGCCAGTGGCTTGCTTGTTCTCACGAAGCACATGGTGAGGGAAGGTGTGGATTCGAAGGGCGTAGCCTTGTGTTCCGGCTTTGTTACGAATGGTGGAGTTCGAGACCACACGAGCTGCTTCGAGAGCCGTGTGTCGAATCTGGACATCGTTGTCCGAACGAAGTTCAAGGACAACCGGGAACTCCCCCAACTCTGCTGCACGACGGTTTCCGACGTGATATTGGTGGATACGGTTGTTGGGTACACCGCCGATGTACTTGCGGCGAGTGTAGGCGGGTCCCTTCAAGCGACGGTACATGACGGCTGGTTTACGTGCCATAGATATGCCTCCAAGCACGCTTGCGACCGATGCTCCCCTTATGATATCTCCGCTACCGGCCCGAGGAGCACAATCCACGTGGACAGCGACAAAGCCTTCATGGACTCAAGACCTCACCTCGCATCATGGCAGGGGGTTGGAGACGCTACCTTGAGGAAGAGTCGGAACACCAATGGTTGGCCATCTCAGGCTTTTTTTTGTTCATACTTCTCGGAGCATTGGCGCTGGAAGGCACCTCGGATTTCGTCGGAGACGACATGGTCCGTGTCAGCAACCAACACCAGGGAGCCATGGTGTTGGACATCGTTCATCACGGTGAAAGCGGCACTTACACCGCTCTTGTCTACGCCCCAACGGTTGGCTACCACATGTTCACGGAGTTTTCTGACGGAAGCGTGACCACCATTTACCAGCCAGAGGGCGTGGACATGGGTCGAGAAGTGACCTTCCTGACCACCATCGAAGGCAACCCTGCGTTCTCGTCTGCCCCAAACTCATGGATTGTGCTGCAAGATGGTGCGATGGTGACCTATGAAATCCAAGCCAATGGAGAACTCTTTGACGTTCACGACATCGCCAAACACCGCTCTGACGAACGCGTCATGGTCCTCACTCAAGAGGGGCAGAACACCACTGTCCGAGGGATATCAAACCTCCAAGCCACGAACGCCATGTCAACCTCTTCCGGTGTTCAATGGGATCGTTTGATTCACTTGCATGACGATCAGTGGGTGGCTACTGGCCATCACATCGCTACGGCGGGAGCCGACGGTTCGAGCCCTGCAACTCCAGAACGCCGTCCAACCGTTGGATTCATCCAATGGCAAGGCGGCAACGAAACACCAACCTTGACCGGGGTACGCATGTTTTCGGGTACGTTCCACAGCCTGATCAGCACCGATGACGGTGCCGTCATCGGCGGAAGTGTGGCCAGCCACCATGTTGGCCGCGACGCCACCATCACCGACATTGATGCCCCTTCGACCGTTGCCATCGCCGATGCTGAAGACAATGTATGGTTCCTCGGCGACCAAGGAAGCACCACGGTCGGCGTCTACACCAACGGGGTGTATGAAATTGAAACCTTATCCAAACCAATGCCGATCAGCACCACCGTGGTCGCCCTCAACGGAGCCACCATCGACGTTCATGGGACAAACGGGGAAGGGACGCCCGCTCAATGGTCCATCGACACCCATGCCAACGGTTCTATAGAGAGCGGCCGAGGATTCCTCAACCTGCTCTTCATGATCGCTGGTGGGGCGATACTGGGCATGATGTGCGTGTCTGCCACCCGTTCGCTCACCCAAGAACAGCGTTCCTGAAGCTGGCCAATCACTGGTTTGATTGGCTGCAACGCGAGAACCTTCATGTGCCCTCGTCAACTTCCTCAGCCTCCAGAGTGTGCAAGGACGTGAGAGCAGATGGCAAAACGGAGCATGATGGATCAATTCTTTGAATTAAAGGAAGCTCATCCTGATACGGTCTTGTTTTTCCGAATGGGGGATTTTTACGAACTGTTTCACGATGATGCAACAGTGGCATCAGAGGTCTTGGGCCTTTCGCTCACCTCTCGCGACAAGAACGCTGACCAACCAATCCCCATGGCTGGATTCCCCTGGCACGGGTTGGAAGATCATCTCAAAACCATGCTCGCCGCAGGGTACAAGGTCACCGTAGCGGAACAAGAAAATGAACTTCGAGAAGGAGCGAAACTCCTTGAGCGTGTGGCCACCAGAATTTACACACCGGGTAGCCTCTACGAAGAACGGCTTCTGGGACAAGAAGAGCGTGCTATACTGGCAGGTGTTGCGATTGCGACAGACGGTGTTGGGGTTGCCGCCGTTGATGCTTCAACTGGACAAGCTTGGGCTGCAGTGCACACAGGACCCGACCGATGGGCGCATGTCGTTGACCACCTCCAACGATGGCAGCCCAAAGAGATGGTTGTTGACAGCCGAAAGGCCAACGACGAGGCGTTTCTTCAGGCCTTCCAGCAACTTGATGGCACCATGCTCTCCACCCACAGCACAAGCGAACACAAGCGGCGTGAGCGGCTCAAAGAAGCGTTGAGCGTGCTTGACGTTGGCCACATCGATCTCGACAATGCTCCGCTGGGAATGGCCGCTCTTGGCCTGACCATGGATTATCTCTGCTCCGTTCACCTTACGGAGACCCTGAACCTTCGGGATGTCAACGTGCTTGAACCAGAAGGGCATTTGCTGCTTGATCAAACGACGTTGAAAAATCTTGAACTCACCAGTACCCTTGCAGGAGAGTACGAAGGCAGTTTGCTGTCCAGTTTGAATCGCTGCCGTACGGCCATGGGGCGACGATTGCTCAAATCTTGGCTCCTTCAACCGCTGGCAAACATCGAAGCCATTGAAGCTCGACACGCCGCTGTTGGCGCTCTCTCTCGTTCGTCGCGGCGCCTCGACGGTTTGCGAACAACCTTGAACGGAGTACGCGACATGGAGCGCTTGGCCACGCTGTTAACCTACGGTCGAAGCAACGCCAGAGACATTCTGGCAACAGGCTTGGCCCTCGAGCGAATGCCTGCCCTCTCAAGATGGTGCACCGATTCAGGCGACCCGTTGTTGGAATTGCTGCAAGACGGCATGAATCAACTCGACGAAATGAATCGGATGATTCAAGCCACGCTGAAGGAAGAATTGCCACTGAGTTTGCGAGACGGGGGCTTGCTTAGGGACGGCGTGGACGAGGAAGTTGATCGACTTCGAACGGTGACCAACGATGGGAAAGGGTGGTTCACAGCACTCGAAACCAGCTTGCGAGCATCCCTCGGCATCCCCTCATTGAAAGTAAGGATGAACCGACAAATAGGTTGGTTCATTGAAGTCACGAAATCCAATGAACATCGCGTTCCGGAGGATTGGCGACGCAAACAGCAAATGACCAACGGCTCAAGATACACCACCGAGGAACTCGTCAAGCGAGACGATGAACTGTTGGGAGCCGATGCCAAACTGAAGGAGTTGGAATACAGAAAATTCCTGGAACTTCGCGCCTACTGCTCTGGGCATGCTCAAGCCCTTGGTGACATCGCACGACGAGTTGCTACGGTGGATGTGCTCCAGTGCTTCGCCACCGTGGCTCGGGAACGTGGCTGGACCAAGCCTGAACTGACCAATGGCAACACCCTTGCCTTGCAGGGTGCGCGCCATCCGGTCCTCGAAACGATGGCGGGCTATGTGCCGAATCGATTGGACTTGCGGCCAAAACGGTCGTTTCTTCTGATCACCGGACCCAACATGGGAGGGAAATCGACCTACTTGAGAACCGCAGCACTCCTCACGGTGCTTGCACAAGCTGGCGCGTACGTACCGGCTACGAAGGCAAAAATTGGTTTGGTCGACAGGGTCTTCACACGGGTGGGCGCCAGCGACGACCTCCGCCGTGGCCGGTCGACTTTCATGATGGAGATGATTGAGGTGGCCCATATTCTCAAACGAGCCACGCCGCGTTCGCTCATCCTTCTTGATGAAATTGGACGAGGGACGTCAACGTTTGACGGTTTATCCATCGCTTGGGCCGTGACCGAGGATGTGTGCGAGCGAATCGGTGCCCGTACCTTGTTCGCCACCCATTACCACCAACTTATTGGGCTTGAGGGGACGTTGAAAGGCCTTGTAAACGTCCACGTAGAAGTCGCTCAGGTCGATGGTAACCTCAGATTCTTGCACACCGTTGCTGAAGGGCCTTCAGATGATTCTTATGGCGTACAGGTGGCTGCATTGGCAGGACTTCCCCGTCAAGTTGTGGAACGGGCATCGGATTTACTGGCGTTTCTCGAAGCACAAGCGGGCGGTGCCAAAGCGGGTCAAGACGGTACACCGTCGTCAAGAGAACAAGGCCAAGCGAGTTTGATGGGCTATTTTGCAGCAGCAGCCATGGGAGCAACCCCGGTCGTCGAACAGTCCAGAACACCTCCAGAAGAAGCCCATGTTCTTCAGGCGCTGAGGGAATTGAACGTGGACGATTTGACCCCAAGACAAGCCTTGGAAGCCGTGTATGCATTGAAACTGAAGTTGGAGGGTGGAGCATGACATCGAAACGAATTCAACAACTTGACGAAGAGACCATCGGACACATCGCTGCCGGAGAAGTGGTTGAACGCCCAGCACAGGTTGTCAAGGAACTCATTGAAAACAGCCTTGATGCCGGTGCGACCAACATCACCGTGCACTTGGAACGGGGAGGTTTTGACCGCCTGCAGGTCGATGACAACGGCTCAGGCATTCACCGTGAGGATCTGTCGTTGGCCCTTGACCGCCATGCGACTTCCAAACTCGAACACCATTTGGATCTCGCGGCCATCCATTCCTTGGGATTCAGAGGAGAGGCGTTGGCGAGCATCGGCATGGTATCCCGACTTGAAATCGCAAGTCGGCCATCGGAGAACGAAGGAGCATGTGTGGTGATGGAGGACGGGTCGAAGTCTGCGGTTCAGCCCATCGGGATGCAACATGGGACTCGAATAACAGTGGACCACCTGTTTCAAAACACACCTGCTCGGCTTGCCTTTCAACGACGGCCAGAAACAGAAACAACTCGCGTGGTGGATGTCGTTGTGAGTCATGCACTTGCGCACCCGGCCACATCCTTCACCCTGAAGACGCTCAAGCGTACCCTGCTCAACATCCCTGCAACTCAGGAGCCGATGGACCGTCTTTATGACGTGTTGGGGGCCCAAGCAAGCGACCTTCTCCCGCTCACTGCACCCGTCGCTGACGGCGATGCTCCGGGAGATGAACAGTGGTCCGGCCACATCAGCACGCCCGACATCACACGAGGGAAAGGTTCGGACATCCATGTGCTCATCAACGGACGACCCGTGGTGTCCACCCCATTTCATCAAGCGATTCGCAGAGGATACAAAACGAGGTTGATGCAAGGACGTCATCCAGTAGCCGTGTTGCATCTCTCATGCCCCGCCGGAGATGTGGATGTCAACGTCCACCCAACGAAGAGTGAAGTAAGGTTACGCCACTCTTGGCGGGTGCTTGAGCGGTTGGAACGGGCCATTGCCTACACGCTTGAGCAGGTTCCAACCGAACCTGAAGCAGGCGGAGCCATTCCGGAGTTGCGTGGGCTTGACCGAGGTGGCTCCAATCCTGTCGAGGCCTACTTCAAACCCACCCCAACCCTGGCCTCAGCCTCTGGCTTGCAAGAGCCTGCGCGTGCATCAACTCACGTTTCAGCACCGCCATCGTGGGCCGTAGCGGCCAGCCAACAACTCAACCTTGTGGGTCAAGAAGCAGAAGACAATGCGTTGCCGTCTCAGAACATGCGCCCAACCTCCTCTTCACCACTTGGCCAATCCATGCTCCCCACAGGTGTTGACAAACCAATGGCAGGGGCACTTTCCAGCGCAGAACGAACCCTCCACCGCCATTCCGGTTCCATCACGCCCACATCGCCTTCTCAAGAAGCACCCCTTGAGGGGATTCTCAACGATTTACCACCGATGGAACCGTTGGCCCAATTTGCCGATTCATACATTCTCGTTCAAGCGGGGGATGAATTGTTGATCGTGGACCAACACGCATTGCACGAACGGATTCGATACGAACGCCTGAGGGACAACGGCCAACAATGGGACCCTCAATCCCGACTGGAACCGCTTGATCTGGAATTGGACCCTCGACAAGACGCCGTCCTAGAAGCTCAGCATGTGCGGCTGCGAAGCCTCGGCTTCCAAACCGAACGGGGTGAAAACGGCTGGCAGTTGCTCGCCGCCCCCCAATTGCTCAAACCTGAAGCCATGCGTTCGTTCTTCATCGATGTGCTGCAGGATGTCGCCGAGGACGGGGGACCGATTGAAACGGTGGAGCAGAAAAAAGACCACATCGCCTTCATGAATGCGTGCCGCGGGGCTGTCAAAGCAAATCAATCCCTCACGCTACCAGAAATGCGACGGTTGCTTGACGATATGAGAAGGATACCGAACCCGTGGGCTTGTGTCCACGGTCGTCCAACAGCATTGCGAATTCAAATCGATGACCTCGACCATCATTTCGGACGCCACGGTTGATTCACCATGGCTGGTGCAGGTGAGCGCCCACGTCCACCCCGAGTTCAACCCAACGACTTGCTGCTGCCGGATCGGCCACACAATGGAGCCTGTCACCCTCGATGAGAACCTCACCCTCAACGCCCATTGCCAAAACAATGGCTGTCATCTGAAGCCGGTGGTCGTCCCACGTACGGACCACTGAGCCGGGCAAACTGAGTTGTTGACCCCCTTCCAGCACCAGACCCTCGGTTGTGACGCTGCCATGGAGTCCGTAGGCTTGGAGTAAGTCGAGCGTTTTTTCCAATCGGTTGCTTTCTTTGTGAGCAGCATGGGCGGCTCCTGAGATTGTTCCTCCGTGACCCAAGGCCAACATGGCCGACAACGGGGTAATCAAATCGTTGGCATCCCTTAGGTTCAACATGACGGCGTCGCTCGTTTCATCTGAGGGATACCAGACGCCGCCTTCGCACGTCAAACCGAGCGAAGCAGCGTACTCAACAAGCAGTTCATGCCCGAGGCTGTCCTCGAAGGCAGGCGTGTTGGCAAGGGTTACTTTTGTGTTGCAAACCAAAGCTGCCAGCAAAGGGAAAGCCATCATGGAGGCATCGGATGGCATGTCAATTTCGACGTGTTCAAAATTGGGCGACCAAGGCTGAACCACAAGACCGTCAACATTGCGTTTGATGGAGGCTCCAAGGGAACGGCAGAGATCCATGGTTAATTCAGCATGGCGTTGAGACACCGCTGTTCCAGTCAGTGTCAATCTGGCAGGCGTGCTTGCCCCAGCACTGGCGATCAGCCATGAGGTGACGGGTTGACTTGAGACCGTGGCGTCAAGTTGAATGGGTTGGTCAAACGACATGGGACCTTGGATCAACAGCGGCAGTTGTTCAGGACCCGTGCCGTGAGAAACGTTGACGCCACCGGAATTTAATGCCCCAATCATCACACCAAACGGACGTTTGCGAAGTGAAGCATCACCGTCCAACATCACAGGGGTTGACCAACGGCTGGCCAGACCGATGAGAATTCTCAAAGCGGTGCCGGAATTGCCGGAATGAAGGACCGTACCTGGCGCCTTGAGACCGTTTGAACCGACCCCCACAACGACCCATGAAGCGGCGTCGGGATGGGGCAGCTGGTCGCCGTTCGTCTCGGGCACAAGGGGGTGGCCGTGACGATCCATATCTCTGAACACCACACCGCATTGCATCAAGCAACGGCGCATGGAATTCGTGTCTTCGCCTGAACCCTGCATGTTATGGAACGTGATGGTTTGGTCACTGAGCGCCGCAAGGGCCAGGTATCGGATGGCATGGCTTTTTGAAAAAGGAAGTACCCAGTCGATTGGGCCTATAGAACGCGCCCCTTTGACCCTTAGGCATGGCAAAAGACTACCGGCAGCACCGTCGGGAGCCGGGTCCCATCGTTGAACCCACTTGCCTCCCACAACCAGTAAACGCAGCAAGCGACCTAAGAACCCTTACAATGGGGCGCAGTCCTTCGTGGAATGTGAAAACCCCCATGGACACCGATGCCCTGCATCGACCGTTGCGCGATGTGCGCCTCTCGGTGACGGACCGATGCAATTTCCGCTGTGGTTATTGCATGCCGCGAGAACATTTCGGGCACGACCATGAATTTCTCGGGCGAGAACATCTCCTTACTTTTGAAGAGATGACAACGCTCGTGAAGGGACTGCTGCCGATGGGGCTTGAAAAAGTCCGAATCACCGGTGGTGAGCCCCTCCTACGACGGGATTTAACCTCCCTCATCCGGATGATTCGAACACTCAGCTCAACCTTGGATTTGGCGTTGACAACCAACGGCTCATTGTTGGGACAACACGCTGCTGAACTCAAATCTGCGGGCTTGAACCGGGTGACCGTCAGCCTTGATGCTGTTGACAACGATCTCTTTCAACAACTTGCAGACAACACTCAATTCAATGCTTCAGACGTGATGAATGGCATAAGGACGGCCTTGGATGCTGGACTTCAAGTCAAGGTGAACACGGTGGTCAAAGGCGGTGAAAACGAGTCGCAAATCTTGCCCATTGCCAAAGCCATGTCTGGATTGGATGTGCCTTTGCGGTTCATTGAATTCATGGATGTCGGGAACACCAACGCATGGTCGTTGGACCATGTTGTCAGCGGGGAAGAAATCCGTTCCACCCTCGAACAACACTTCGGAGAACTCCATCCACTTCCATCTCACCACACGGGAGAAGTGGCACGTCGCTTCCAGGCAACGTCCAATCAGGAGTTTGGGTTCATTGAGTCCGTGACTCGGCCATTTTGTGGAGATTGCTCTCGATTACGTCTTTCAGCCAACGGAACGATGTACACCTGCTTGTTTGCTTCTGAAGGTCATGAACTCAAGCCCATGTTGCGCATGGGAGCCACGTACGAGGACATTACTGAAGCTGTTCGGGCCGTTTGGAGCCGTCGTCGGGACCGTTACTCCATGGACAGGGCTGAAGGTCAAACCACAAAGCAAAAGGTCGAGATGTCCTTCATCGGCGGCTGATCATAACATCGGTGGCAGCAGAACATCAACGAGAACAACACCGGCTGACTTTTCGATCAACCTGAAGGTCCAAGTCCCGTCTTCGGAACCAAGTGCACGAGAGTCCACAACAAAATAATCGCCCTGGGTCACTGAATATCCCGCGTCACGGTCATGGAACGATACATTGGAACCCACCACGCCGTAGACCTCAGCATCGGACACCATCCCAAACACACCGTATTCCGTGCTGAGATTGGCTGGCATTAAATCAAATTCGAGACGCACAGGGTCGATGGACTGGTCGAGACTTGTGATGCGGATGACGTGGAACCCGTTGTCCAAGCCACGCACACTAACGGTCGCTTGGGGCGGGGCTTTCTCCACAGTGGACAAGGCACCTTGCATCAACACGAAGACCATGCTTGACAGCATGACGGTGATGGCGAGCAACAGCACGGTTGCAATGACGGGGCTAACGGCAGCGTCGTCTCGTCGCCAGCCGCCTCTCATGGGAGGTGCTGTGGCTTGAATCACTTGAACACACCGATTGAGGTGAACTTTGAACGGCTGATTCTAGAGAATCCAAAGCGGGCGGTCGCACTCCATGGCTCGCTTGATGCCGCCAATGGGTCCGAGAACCCGAAGGATGGTCTCTGTGATGAAATCCCCTCGGAAGAAGGCATAGCCCATGTTTTTTGTTCGAAGAGAGTTTTTCAGGGCCTTGCCGAGCGAAGCTCGCACTTTGGCTTCGTAATCGCTGAGTGGGGAACCCAGTTCAAGATGGTTGACGATGGCCTCAGCCGCAAAACATCCCGAAATGATGGCTTGACTGATGCCGCCACCGTTGCTGGGCATGACCAATCCCGCCGCATCACCAACGGCCAAGGTGGTACCGTCAACCATTCGTTTTACGGGACCCCCCATCGGAATCCATCCACCCCCGAACGAGAGAATCTCAAGGTTGAGGTCGTCACAGAATTTGATAAGGTGTTCCTTGACGTTCCCCTTGAGCATGCCGGCTCGCACGCCGAGACCCACATTGGCGGTATCAGGTCCTTTGGGAATGATCCAGGCGTAACCGTTGGGCGCCACTGAACCGAGAAACACATCAAATGTTTCTGGGACTTTCCCGCGGACTTGAGCATACGTTGTGGGCACTTGATCTTCAGGCCGGTACACGGGGTCTTGGCCGTGACGCAACCGTCCCACATGGGCTAAACTACCCGATGCATCGATCAAGAAATCACTGGAAAAACGCCCGTCACTGGTGACCAAAACGTCGCGACCGGTTTTGCTCTGGTGCTGAATTCTCTTGAGGGCGGTGTTCACTCGCAATTCCGCCCCTGCCTGAACCGCTTTATCGGCCAAGTAGCCGTCAAATTGCAGGCGATGGCCAGCGAAAGCGTCCAACTCAAACTCATAGGATTTACCCGAAGGGAGAAACACCCTCATGTTGTCCAGGCGATGGAGTTGGAGGCGTTGTGGAAATTCGAAGTAGGTCTTGAGCCATGAGTGGTCGTCAAGATGCTTGAAGGTCCCAACAACCTCGCCCCAGTGGGGAATGCATTCGCCGCATTGAGCGGGGTTGCCAACAATTGTTCGGCGTTCAAGAATCAACACGTCCAAGCCGGATTCTGCAAGTCGTTGAGCACACGCACTGCCAGCAGGGCCTGCACCGATCACGATGACCTGGCGGTGTTCAACTGGCGTGGGCATGGGTTCACCTCAGACATGACGGTCAATGACAAATTGAGCAATTTGATGCATCAAGCGTTTGGCCTCGCTGTCGGGAAACACGTCCAATTCTTCTTGGGCACGCTCGATGTGGGTACGGACCAAAATTTCTGCATATTCCATACTTTTGGACCGGTCCAGCAAGGCCATCAACTCATCGAAATCGGCGTCGGTGAACGCCTCGATGAGTTCTGAAAGGCGCTGACGATGTGTGCCATGGGAGAGGGTGAGGGCGTGGATGAGTGGGAGCGTCATTTTCCCTTCGTGCACGTCCGCACCTCGAGGCTTGCCCATTCGTTCATCGCCTCTCAAATCGAGCAAGTCGTCGACCAGTTGGAAGGCGATACCCAATTCCATGCCGAAGCGCGCCAACCCTTGGGCTTGTTCCTCTGTCAAACCTGCGATCAGGCCAGCAGCGTGGCATCCTGCTGCAAACGGTCCGGCTGTTTTGCCTTTCACGATACTGATGTAATCTTCGGGAGTGGTGGCAAGATTGAGAACGTGGTCCAATTGATGAAACTCGGAAACTGCGATGTTGGCACAGCATCGGGCGATGATTTCGACGATTTGTGAACTGTAACGGCCACCCAACCCAAATCCTTGGACAAACAGCCAGTCGCCAGCAATCACGGCCTTGGCTTGTCCGGAGGTGGTGTGAATCGTTGGAATCCCCCGACGTTGTTCTGCTTCATCGTTGATGTCGTCATGAACCAGTGTGGCGGTGTGAATCAATTCAAACGCAAGTGCAAGAGGCATCGCCTCGTCCTCGTCCTTGCCCCCTGCAAGCCTGTAGGCCAGCATGAACAAAATGGGGCGTAGCCGCTTTCCCCCAGCACGGAGAACACGTCCGGCCTCCACTGCCACCTCACCAGCGCCGTTGAGGAGTTCATGCTCAATCAGGGCATCCAGCTCCTGATTTACGCGAGAACGTAAAGATTCGAGGGATTCTGTGAACGCCTCAACCGTGGTGTGCATGGCCTTCCTAAGGGGGTGGGCTTCTTAACCCGTCGTCCCCGGCCTTGGCATGTGAGGGGTCACCCTCACCGAGGTGAAAGGATGGAATCTGGAGAGCGTCTTGTTGTGCTCACCACCGCTTCACAACAGGACGGCACCCGTGGCCAAATCGAAAAAGCCGTCAGCACTCACGGCAAGCAACGCGACCTGTCCCTCAAACAACTCCCGCATGTTGAATCGGCCCTGGAGGCACTCAGAAACGGCCTCGGCGACATGGTGGCCCTCAGCGCCTTTGATTGGCGCCAACAGGATGTTTCGGAACTCATGGTGGCTGGTGTACTGCCTCGGAAAGAACCCACTTGGGTGTTGGTTGGCCCCGATAAACCCGAATATCTTCCGAAAAACGCCACCCTCGTCTGTGAGCATGAGTTGCTAAGGCGACAGATGCTACGCCTTCGAGCAGATTTGGATTTAATTTCACGCGATGAGTTGGCCGTGCGGTGTGAGGAAAAGGCCGCTTACAACGACCTTGATGAACTTGACAGATGGCCTTGGGTCGAAGAGAAGTTGATGCAAGGTCACGTGGCAGGCTTCATTGTCCCCCGTGCCGTTCACAACGACGCACGCATGAAATCCCGACGTCACACCCTCGGACTTCAACGGGACCCAACAGAGCAGGAGAGAGAGCGATTCATACCACCACCACTTCACGGGTTTACGTTGCTGGTGACCCGCCAAGGGTTTCCATTCCAGACCGTGGTCAGCATGACCGACCCGAGTGCGTACTTGGCATGGCGTCTCGAGACCAGCATGCTTGAGGGGCTTGATCCCGAATTGCGTGAAATCACTGGCATCCATGTTGAACAGCGGAAATTGCGAACCATCATCAAAAGTGCCAAATCCGAAGGGGATGGGATGGTGTTGGAGGCGTTGGTGGACCCGGAAAACCCCCGCAGAAAGGCAATTCGTGGTGGACCTCGCGTTGAGATCATGATTGAAGCCCTGTCACCTGAAGGGACCATCACTGCTTCTTGCCAACGAATTGCGGCGTCAGAAAACGCACACCTGGCCATGGTCAACGTGCTCAAGGAATTCACCCACCTCGTGACCTTGATGACTTCGGACCATGAAGGTATGAAACGTGGCATCCCTGGAATGCCACCTTCGTTCATGGACCCGCAGCCACGAATGATGAACCTGCACGACGAGTCACCGCTGGACTGAACCGGTGAAGGAACCGGCTTCCGAGGCAGCCTTTGACCGAGAAGACATATATGCCTTCAAGGGAGCAAAAACTCCAGAGGTGAGGCGATGAGTGACAAATCTGATTTGCTCGGACGGCTCTACCAAGGGCGCTTCGACGACCTCAAAGCCATCGCTACGCAGCGAGGTGTGACCAAAACAGGGTCCGTTGAAACCCTCCGCTCCCGCCTGATTCGCGAGTTGATCCTGAGTGATTGGGACCTCTCAAACGAGGGGCTGAAGAACATCGCCAACTACGACCTTGGTGAAATTCTCGGCGTTTTAGGAATTAAAAAATCTGGCTCAATCAAATCAAGAAAACAACGCCTCTACCTCCATCTTAATCACGACCCCAAGCAATTAACGCCAGAGGGACTTGACGAGATGAACAAAGATCAACTTCACGCTCTTTGCAAAAGTCTCGAATTGCCCCTTTCGGGAAGCAAACAAACCTTGCTGGTCCGAGTCGCTGGAGTATTGGCCTCGCAGGAAAACGCTTGGGGCAAGGTCAAGAAGAGCCTGCGACGGCCTCGCGGGACGGTCGTTGCCCCGTCCGTGCACACGAAACCCACCGAGACCCCAACTGAATTGGATGAATCGCAATCCCCGACCACCGTCGCCTCGTTTGTGGATTCGCACAACGACGGATGGAGCTTTGAAGAAGAAGTCAACCTCAAGGAACAACTCTCCACTCCCTCGTCTCTAGGTCCCTCCCTTGCAGAAATAGACTCGATGTTGGCAGAAGCCCTACCCGCAGTGTCCAAACGCGTCGCACCTCCGATGATTCAACACCCGGAAAATCCGACCTTCCACAGTTTGGAAGTGGAAACAGCCCTGATGGAATTGCGAGACCGTATGGCTGAAATCAATGCATTTGCTCGGGATTTCCTCACCGTCAGCACCACAACCAACACCGATGATTTTGATGCGTTCATCGCCTCACTTCGGCATCATGGTTTTGCCACGGACCTCAGGCCTGTGCACGATGAAGTGGCCCGGATCATCATGGATTTGGACTTCCAAATCCAACAAGAGCAAACGGCATCAACAGCCATGCCACAATCCTGGAGTGAACGAGAAGCGTTGCGGAGATTCGAAGACCTTAGGGGCTCCTTGCGAGAGAGAATGGAGGCTGCTCTTGCCCTTCATCCTTCGGACACCGTCAAAGCCCGCATGGCCTACGAGGAAGATGCAAGGTCCCTCGGCCTTGACCTCCGACTCCCCAGCATTGCTGGAAGGTTGCACGCTTTGTTTGACCTCCATGTCGAAATCAGCGAAAGCCAAGCCACCAGTAGCCCAGAAGCTCTTCGACGACAACGAATGATGAGAATCCTCCACAGAGGAGCCGTCCACCTCAGTGCATCTGAGCGACTGACCGTCGAACGTCTGGAACGGAACATTGTCTCCTTTGAAGAGTTGGTGCAAACCGTTCTTGAACACAGCGAGGAGGGGTTCATGGAAGGCGAACATGCCTTGGTCATTCGCTTCCTTGAAGGGAAGGGGTACGAAGTCAACACCCCCAATCTTCGACCCCGTGTGTTGGCATGTGCAGGCGTGGTGGGAGCGGAACTGGGTTACCTTTCACCAAGCGACATTCCAAAATTGGCACCAGGGATATTGGTCAGTGAAACCGAGATCGATTCCATCGTGACTGAACTCAAACACATGGCTGCAGCGTTCAAGGCTCCACCAAAGGTGGAAGAAGAGGTCGAAATCGAACATCAAGACGAGGCCGCGGTCGAAGCGGCTGGTAACGTTGAGCGTATTCGAGGGAAAATCGACCGCATCGACGACCTGCTCAACCGGCTGCAAGGCTGATCAGTGCTGACGAGCATAGAAATTCTGAACCACCGATGTAACGGTTTGAATGTCGCTGATGCCTCGAGCGCACAAATCCTCAATGATGGCTTGACGTTGCGAGACATGGCGTTCGAACACATCGGGCGTGACACCTGCGGCGTTGCAAATGGTCTCCCGAAGTTTTGAGGGGATACCGGTCTCTTCAATCTGATCGGTGGCAGCGTTGTATTTCCAAATGGCGTTGAGACGGGGTTTATCCCCTTCCATTCCAGCGACCTCAGCCACTTCTGTGATCTTTCTTGCTGTTCTGCCGTTGACGTGCAACCTTGCTTGGATGATGATAAGGTCCAATCCACTGAGCATGATGGGTGGAACATTCATCGGAGGATTGATCATTCTCGTTACGGTTTCCTGAGCCGTGTTGGCGTGGAGAGAACCGAAGGAGCCATCGTGACCAGTGTTCATCGCCGTCAGCAGTGTGGCGCATTCTGGACCGCGAACCTCACCAACGATGATTCGGTCTGGGCGCATACGGAGACTGGATTTGAGGCAATCGTTCATGTCAACCTCAGGTGTTCCGTCGGGTCGCTCTCGTCGGGTTTCCATTCGCAGCCAGTGGTCATGGTAGACTTGCAATTCAGCGGTGTCTTCAACCGTCAACAAGCGGCGTGACCACGGGATGTACATCCCAAGGCAGTTCAGTGTGGTGGTTTTACCGGAACCGGTACCGCCAGCGATCACAAAGTTGGCCGGCCGGCTGTCAAGTCCTTCAATCCAAACCCACATCATGGCTGCCAACCGTGGGTTGACCGTGCCAAAGTTCACCAAATCGATCATGGTGAGTGGATCTTCTTTGAATTTACGAATGGTCAAGGTTGGGCCGTCGGGTGACACGGGTGGGATGGTTCCGTTAACACGGGAGCCGTCGGGCAACCGACCGTCGAAAATCGGAACCAGGCCCGGCCCGTCACCAAGGGGGACGTTGGTGAACGAGGCGATGTTTTTGGCAATTTGAAGTCCTGATTCATCGTCAATCCAGATGTTCGTTCGGCACATGCCGTGTTCTCTGTGTGCCACCTTCACGCATTGCGTGCCACCGTTGTACATCACTTCTTCAAGTGAATCGTCTTCAAAAAGCGCTGCCAAATCCCCGTATGGATTGGCTTGAATTTCCCCGTCCACATGATAAATTGGTGATGGATGGTTTGGTTCTGTGTAGATGGTTACTCGCCCGTATTGTTCTAAAATCTGTTCTGACATTCAACCACCAACCATTTTCACAACGCCGAGATAGATGCCCATCGAGGTCGCCATCCACAGCGGCAACCACCAAAGCACATCCCTGAGGCGACCCATCATGCGACCTGAAACACCAACGGCAATAGCCGATGCAGCAGCGAAGAACAGAGAGAAGGTGTTGTTGAACGCCCCAATTTGGAACCCTTGGCTTGCAGGGGCAAACAACCCAACAATGAACGCAATGAGCACAGGTAGGCCAATGCTTACAAAGAGGATGATGAGGATGCCTCGGCCTTGCAACTCCGACTCTCGCCGATTCAATAAATCGTTCAAACGCTCGTAATCCATGCTCAAATCAGCAAGGATATCACGCAACGAAGAGTCCTGCTGAATCGCTGTCTCAATCAGCATCATCACCCGTTGGACTTGGCTCGAGCGAGAGCGGGCGGCAAACGAGGACAAAGATGCTTCAAATGACGAAGCATGGCTTTCTTTCAAGGTTTCAGCAAGCAGCGAAGCCAACGGCCCCTCATTGGCGGTGGATTGTTCCATCATGGCTTCTTGCAAGCCACGGCCTGCACCAACCGAATCGGACAAGGATTCGAGGAACGAGGGAAGCTCGTTTTCGATGGTGCGACGACGGGAGCGTTCCCGCATTGGTGGAATGCCGCCGCCCACCAGAGCGATGCCGAAAATCATCAAAAACAGGAACAGTGGGGTATCGTTAAACGACTCCAGAAAACCGTAGATCATGCGTTCACCTCACAACCCCGGGTCTTTCGTATGTGCTTTCATGCCAATCAACGCCATGGCCACCAAAGTCATGATCAAACCCATGTTGACCACTGCCGAAATGATGGCCGGGTCGGGCAGTGACATGAAGCCACCCAGGTCGCCAGAGAGCAGTTGGGGAACCAAGCCAATGATGGACAAGATGATGGGTCCAATCATGCCGATTGAAAGGAGGGTCTCCGGTACACCACCGAGTTCTTCGATGTATTTTTCAACGGCTTCGGTTCGTTCCTCCTCCATGCGAGTGCCCTGTTTTTTGAGCGTTTCAACCAAATCCGTGTTTTGTGTTACGTTGGTGTAAAGGGTGTTCAACAAACGCTTGTAGCCAGGAGACTCCGCCTTCTTGATGAGGTTCTTGAGGTGCTTGTCCAAGCCTCCACCTGTTCCCTTTTGCAATCGCTTCATGATGTCAGAGAAGTCTTCGGAAACCACACCATAGCCTCCTTTCCCAATGGTGTGAATGGCTGCTTCAAGGCCAACACCGGATGACATCAGCACGTCAAGCGTTCGAATGACGTAAAGCAATTCTCGCTTTTCGTCCAACGACCTCATTTTGGTCACCTCGTTCAAATCACGTCTTCGAGCAGTTCAAAGTGGAAGGATTCATTTGCACTGTCGTATTCCATCACTGCAAAAATCACCTTGACATCGCGTTCTTCAAACGGGTCGTGGATGTACGGCTGGCCGGTCCTGAACATGGCCACAACTCGTTTGTATTCCTCAATTCCGAACTCACCTTTGATGGTGTACATGGTTGATTCAGAACCCTCATCGTGAAGATCATCGCCTTCTTGGCCCCGAACGACCGTGCGGGTCAAGCGACGCGTCATGCGAACCTTGATGTCGGCATTAGCGATTCGTATCCAGTCTGAACTGGAGGTGCCAGTAGCGGGTCGAATAAAGAAATCCATTGCGGTCATGATGCTCACCCTGTTAGCCATGACGCCCTATTCGGGATTTCAATGTGTTGGCCAACCTACTCCGCTGCCACGGCTCTGAACCATCCAAATCGAGGTTCTTCAAGTTGCCCCGCCTCGACCATTTCATCCAGGACCTGTTCGGCGAGTTCACGGGCGTGGCCTCGTGAAGCAGCGTTTTTGAGGACGGTATCGAAATCCACCCCATCGCCTTGATCGAGTTGACGAACGGCTTGGAGCAAAAACGACTGAAGGTTGGCCCCGTCGCTGTTTCCGGAGGAACCCGATTCGCCATCGGGCAAACTCATGATGGGAGGAGCGGTTGTTGCGGCCTCCATCTTTCCTTCCGCAATGTCCAATGCTTGCATCAGATTGAGCTTGAACGGTTCCAAATCAATGTCCCCGTAATGGTTTTTGGAGAGAAGTAAACTTTCTGGCAGGTTTGCTCGGCGGTAGGCATCCAATGTGGGTTCAACGTCCATGGAAGCCGTGCAATGGTTCATTCTCACCATGGTGGCCTCGCAAGCATCGAGAAGCCAATTGGCGTAGGTCTCTCGTGAAATCACCGTGGCTTCTTCAGGCCGCAGTGAGGTGTAAACCGCGCCTTCGTCCGTTTGATACCATCGACTTTTGGCAACCATCATCACCAGCAGCGGTTCACCGTCTTCAAGACGAGCTGCCCAATCTTGTGCCAGTTCACGAATGGCTTCGGAGTTGTAATCTCCAATCGAGAAGTAATGCAGACCAGAGGGGTCTCGAATTTGGCCTTGATACATGGATGCCCCGGAACTTGTGTCCCGTAGTTCCATTCGTTCCAGCAGTCCTGCGGCCACCAACCGGTTGATTTTGGCGCCAAGTTTGGTGATGACAAAGGATGGGTCGAATTCACCGGACCCTTTCTCGTTCAGTGTTGCACTGCCGAACTCCGCTGCCAAGAGAAGATGAGCCGGTTGGCGTTGAATTCGCGCTCTTTCCATCAAGCCCACCCCCATTGAGTGCGCAATTCAGTGGCACGCAGTTGAACGTCGGATTCCGTCAAGCCGAGTTTATCCGCAAGAATCATTGCACCTTGTTCATCAACAATGCTTCGACCGTTCACCGTCACTTGACGACCAAGGAGTCGTTCACGAACATGTTGCACAAACCCAGTTGCCCCGAGCTCCTCCACATTGGACTTCATGGTTGACTCGTCCATACCGAGGACCGTGAGCGAGGCTTCTTTGTTGACCAGCACGGCTGCCGTCGCACTTCCGCCTTGGTCCACAACAAGTCGCAGACGCACGTCTTCCGTTCCTTCGTTGGCGCCGTGATCAAAACAGGCTCCGTCCCGCAACACCCGGCGGCATTCCGTGCATCGGCGAATGAAACCTGAATCTTCACGGACGCTGACGACCAAGCCTTGAGTCTCGAGGCCCACTCGGCTCGGTCCAGCCACAACATCCGATAGCGAAACATCAACGGCGTGGTTGGCCAAATCTACATCTTCGTCCCACGGAGGGCGTTCCAGCAATTCGACCTGTGCGGAAGTGTCAACCGTGATGTCAGGGATACCCTGCCAGGCTCGAACTCGCACACCCTTGAGTTTCACGGTGATTGGAAGATCGCTTTCCTTAATGGGAAGTTCTTCCCAAGCACTCATTCGGCATCGACCGGACGGGTCGGCGATTTGGCCCGACCAAAGAAACTTCTCGACGCCTTCTCGAGTAAAACTACGCTTTGTCCATTCAAGAATTTGCACCACGGCATCCACATCCCGTGAACCGTCGCGAAGTTGAGAAATTGTTTGGACGGTTTGGCCAGCGAGCGTGTCCAAATCGGCAAACTGTGCGTCGTGGAACACCTCAATTTGTGTGGTTCTTCCGAAGTTTAACTCCGGCGTGTCCCTGAAGGATCTGACCTGAGCACCGTCAATTTTCAACAACGTACCAATTTCATGTTCAAACGGTTCCCACGAGAGGAAACCAATGGTTCCGCTGGCGTCTGCCACGCGTCCACGAACAACGTCGATTGAACCTGAACCGTCCTTCCGATGAATTTGATCGGGTCTCGACGTGAGGACCCTTCCGACCACGCAAACATAGCCGTCGGATGGAAGTGCAGTGATGTCAACAGGTTCGTTTGGGGAAAGTGTCGTCCCTGCACCCTCTTTCAAGACCACAACTCGGGTGGATTGATTGATGTTGAGCGACATTTTTCCGTTGTATTCGTTCACGCTGGCACCCTCGATACGAACAATGCTGCCTGCTTTGAGTTCGGGGTTGGGTCCCCAGTCCTTGTAATCCCAACGGGTGCCAGGGGTGTTTTCGTCCCAGGGCTTGTCCTCAAGCATTCCAAAGGCGATTTGCTTCTCTTCCCCTCGAATCAATTGGTCTCGAATGTTGTGCGTGACAATGCTCACTTCGATTTCCACGTCGCGGTCGGAACCGTTCATCTCTGCGAAGGTGCTGACTTTCTTGGTAACGGTGGCTGGGGCGCCGGCTTTGCTGGTGGACCCTCCCGGAGAGGTGCCGGATTGAAAACGACGGACCACGGACCTCATGGCGTCTTGCGGAGGGATGTAGAACTCCTCCTCGTATTTTTTGAAGGCTTCAGCTATCTCTTCGGGCTTGGCGTCCGGGCATTCCTTGACAACGGCAGCGATGTAATCGGCGTACTTGTCATTCGACATATCGCATCACCTCGCAACGTCGTTGTTGTTCGGACCCGTTCAGTGAACAGGCGTTGGGCTCTTGTGCGGTTTGGTGAAGACAATACACTCCCTTGACCTCCATGGGATATTTAACCCACGACGACGGGGTATAAACAATCCCACATCGATGGTTGAACTTCATGCGGGGTTGATTCGGAGTTCGTCGTAAAGCAGAACGGCTGGTAAATGCATTCTGCCCGACGAATAGGAGCCTTGGCAGCGGGCGTCATCGCCGAGCACCACCTTCTGGTTGAGGGAGCGGGCGAGGTTTCCCGAAAGTCCCGCTTGTTTCAACGGACCCAACACCTCGCCGTCGACAACTCGGAGGATCGAACTGGTGGTCACGGAAAAGTCCCCGCTCGTTGGGTTGGCTGTGTGAGCGCCCATGACCCCGTTGACAATGAAACCGTTGTCCATTTGCTCGACCAGTTGGTCCCACGATTGCCCACCTTGTTTGCTTGACAACATGAGTTCTGTGCATCCTGTAGAAGGTGGTGATTGATGGCCTCCGGCCGTGGCGGAACCCGTCGAGATAGCTGCTTCGATACGTCCTTCTGCGACCTGTTGCGCTGCATCCCGAGTGGACCACAAGGAACCCACAAGATGGCCGTCGCTGATCAACGTCTGTTGCCTTCGTGGAACGCCTTCTCCATCCCTTGCACCGCTGGACATACCACCTTCGAGGCGACCTTCATCGACGATGGAAAGGTGATCGGCGAGAACCTTCTGATTTTGTTTTTCCGACCAAAACGATTCTTTGCGGACCAGTTTTTCTCCGGTCATCGCAGGGGGAACCACCATGGAAAACAACGGAGCTATACCTTCGCTCGTGAACAACACAGGAGCATCAACTGCGCCAGAATCCATGGCGATGGGTTGTTGGGTGATCTGTGCCCAATGGACGGCTTGTTCAACACAAGCTGGCACGTCATTCATCAGTGAACGACTGGACTCACCTTGGTAAGAACTGGTCAAGCCGCCATCCACGTCGATGGTCACCTGAACGCCCAATCCGTGGCTCGTCGTGACACCGCTGGATTCGATGCCTTCACTGGTCATGAGAATGGAGGCTGTGGCAGACACACCCAATCCTCCGCCCGTAACAACCGCCCGCTGGTCAAGGCTCGCAACGTTGGCCAACAAAGCATCGGCTTGTTCAAGCAAGGTTTCAGGCTGCACGTCCAAAATGGCCGAGTCAAAGAGTCCTGCGACCGGTGCGGCATCTTGTTCGCTGGGGAGAACGAAGCCGTCAATTTTCGGCGACATGGCTGCGATTTTGATGGCTTGCTGTACGGCCTTTTCTGCTCCTGTGACGTCAACCATGTGGGCGAACCCAAAGCGGCCATTTTGGACCACACGGACGCCAAATCCCCCTTCACCACCACCCGCTGCCATGGTCACCTTGCCAGCCTCGATGTCAAGTTGCTGACCGTAAGCTTGGAAGCCCACGATGTCCCACTGCTGAGCGCCGGCTTGGTGGCAAGCATTGGCGATGATGTTGGCGTTGGCGAGCAAGCGCTCCTCGGCTCCATCTGGCAGCATGTTCATCCCACCAAAGCTTCGCGAATGCGCATGATTGGACCACCGTCGCCGACGGGGACCGTTTGGCCTTTCCCACAAAAGCCCGGAGAGGCCAAGCGAGCGTCCTTCGTCAACCCGTCAACGTTCTTTAGAATCTCGAGCGTCAAACCGCTCACGCTCACATCCTTGAGAGGGGTTGTGAGTTCCCCGTTTTCGATCAGCCATGCTTCCTGGGCTGCAAATTGGAACGAACCTCGACCTGTGTCCACTTGTCCACCTCGTGTTCCACAAGCGAACACACCGTGGTCAATGTCCTCCATCAACTCGTCCATGTCGCTGTGGGTACCACCTTGAATCATCGTGTTCGACATGCGAACCATCGGATGGTGTAGACCGTCTTGGGCTCGGGCCCCTGCGTTGGGTTCAACACCGAAGTGATGGGCGGTTTCTCGGTGGTTGAGGTACTCCGTTAGCACACCGTTTTTGATGAGAACCTTGGCCCGAGTGTTCACGCCTTCATCGTCAACCGGATAGGCTCCATAGCCTCCCATCATGGTCGGGTCGTCCACCACCGTCACGATGTCGTTTCCAATTTGTTGACCGAGTTTGCCGTCGAGACAGGAGTCGCCCGCGGCCACCAAGTCAGCCTCACATGGATGGCCAAGGGCCTCGTGGATGTACACTCCAGTAAGGTCCCTGTCGGCAATGAGCGGTAATTTTCCTGATGGAGCACGCTTTGCAGTGAGCAGCCGGAGAGCGGCTTTTTGTGCCTGTTCACCCAGAGCAACGGTGTCGATGGTGTCCATCAATTCCAATCCACCTTGACCACCATGGCGTGTTCGATACGAAACAACTTCGCCCTGGTCTCTGGCGGTCACTGTTCCGTGCATGAGTGTGCGCTGGAACGACCAAACCCTGTCCATGCCTTCCGTGGTCATCAACTCGGTGTGAATGTGTTCGTCACTCCAGCCCGTGCGAACAGAAACAATATGCTCTGAGCCGATGGCACCGGAATACAAATCGTTCATGTGACCGATTTTCGTTTCCAAATCTGCGTAACGCACATCAACATCTGACTTCCAATGCTGTTCGTCTTGAATCACGGGCACATCCGCCAGCCCAATGGGTGAATCGCTGGATGAACGTCGCTCTGCCACGGCTTTCGCAAGACGCGTGGTTGATTCGATGTGGTCATTGAGGGAATGAAGATCGGTGGTGGAGTAAACGCCCCAAGAACCGTTTGCCAACACCCTCATGGTCATGCCGAGTTCTTGGCCGGGGATGGCCCGTTCAAGCGCTCCATCCCTCATGGCAATGGAGGTTTCACTCAACGCCACCAGTCGCACTTCAGCGTAGGTAGCTCCCATTTCTTCTGCCAGGTTCAACGCCTTTGAAACGCGCTCTTGGTCGAGGTACCTTCCCGTGTGGTGGTGACCGTCACCTTGCTTTGCTGCCATGACCATGGATGAGGGTGAATGTGGCGATTCTTGAACCCTCGCCTCATCGGTGAGATGAACTTTGGTCATCCGCCATGAGCACATGAGCGATGCAGGCCTCTTCTTCTCTGCCCTTCGACCAGTCATCTGTGTTGATGCCAAGGCGTTTCATCCCCTCTATAGAAGGCGTGATATCATTGCCGTTTACAGCCCAACCGAGGGATTGAATCAAGGCGCTTTCTTCGGCGACCGATGCCAACTTCCCCGCTGGCGTTGGTTGAGCATGCACCTCATCGGCCTTCGCAGCCGAGTCAAGGTGAACGATCCAACCCTGTCCCTCACCAGATTTCACACCTGTGCGTCGAAAGGCTTCTGCGATGTGGTGGGTGCCACCAAGGTAGCGAAGAAATTCTGCATCAATGGACCGAGCCACCATCGATTGCCTCACCTCTTGACGCACGGCTTGATTCCATGCCGCCTGGAGTTGCTGAATGAATTGAGCGGCATGGTGCCCAAGAAGCACCCATCGTGCGGAGGGGCGAAGAGAAAGAAAACGACCGATGGCGTCCACTTCATCGCTTGGGAAATCAACACCCACACACCGCACGTTCCATGCCGTCATGTGGTGGCCTCGCAGCGAGAGGATTCAATCGTTTTCATGGCGTTCGCCGTCCAACGGTGTGTCGTCCCAGTGTCGTTTTTGAGGCGCTTTGGCCGTTGGGCGGACGACCCGCTCCACTTCACCCTCGATTTTGTCAAGAAGGAGAGGACCCCATCCACGGACGCTCAACAAAGCTTGACGCGTTCGCCGTTCCATGGACAAAACCTGCTGCGGTGTTCGGACACCATGGTCGGCAAACACTCGTGCTCGTTGACGCCCAACGTGGCGGATGTTCACCAGCTGAAGAAGATCCTCCTTGCAACCGTGACGTACACGCTGCTGAGTCGAACTGATTTGTTTGACCAAATCTGCAATGACCGAAGCGTGTTCTTCAGCAAACACGTCATCGGTTAACAACACGTGCTGAGCACCTGTAAGCAACCAACCCATCAAGTCAACACGGTGATGGAGGTCTCCTGGTGTGATGTCCAAGTCCTTTTCCATCTTCTTTAGGCTGGTTTCCTCCATCCATTCTTCAACCATCCAGGCACTTTTTACATCCCCAATCATGGCTTCAGCGTAGCCTGGTTCAACCAAGAATTCTTCTTCGTGAGCGTTGGCCTTTAGCCAGGCCATGGAATTTGGTTCAAGATCGGACCCTTTAGCCCAAAGTGAATGGAAATCTGGCGTCGTCACCGCAAGATGAAGCAAGCCAAAGGACGTCACGGGGCCATTTCCCCTGACCATTCTGCGAACAGCTCGACGAAGACCCGTTCTCAACATTGAGGCGGAGAGAGGGTCGAGGTAGAGTTGTGTTACGCGCTCACCCATGGCAGTCGCTTGGTATTTCATGTTGGGAGGTGTTGACATCAACACTTCAACCGGGGGTGTTGAGGGCGAGAGATGTCCAGCGTTTGTGAACCCAAACATGGCGTTGGTCGTGTTTTGTGGTTGAGACCGAGTCGCCAAACGACGGGTGGTTTCAGGTTCCCATTCGACACCATCTGCATCGCTTGCAGGCACCGCCCACGTCGGGAGTGTGTCGTCCCAGGCCTCGTCGACCGAAGCGTGTTCGGTAGAGGGAGCAGTGTACTGGTCATCAAGCCCACAGGAGCGAATAAAACGTTCAGCCACCAGCCATTCGAGCATTGAAGAGATCCGTTCCTTTAGTTGGGAGCGAGGCATGGTTGTGCCGAGGAACGTGGAGGCAAAAAAATGTTCAATCGAGCCCTTGTGAATCAACCCACCGGTGGCGATGCTGGCCAGAACATGCATGCGCATGGCCGGTTCGCTGGCGAGTTTCGAGGTGATGTCCTCGACTGGGCCGAAAAAGTATCGATCGGCGACAGCATCGGCTTCCTCCCATCCGTCGGTACCTTTGCAATACACCCATGCTTCACCACGTGTGTCGTATTTGGGTCGGCCGGCTCTTCCCAGCATTTGACGAACTTCCATCACCGGCAAGAGTCGACTCATTCCGTCATCCCAACGCTTGAGGTCTCGAACAAGGACACGTCGTGCTGGAAGATTGACACCCGCTGCAAGGGTTGGTGTAGCGGTGAGAGCCACCAAATCGCCTTTTTTGAAGGCGGCTTCAACTTCTTTTCGTTGAGCGTGGGTCAATCCTGCGTGATGAAAGCCTACGCCTCCAGAAAGGCTTGTGGACAAATCTTCAGCCAATCTGCTTTGGCTTCGACCGGACAACCGCTGAGCAAGTTCTTCAAGACGAACAAGCCGTTGTGGATCCTCCTTAGAAAGTCTTTTTTTGACACGCTTAGCAAGGTTTCGGGCTTCGGATTGCGCCCCTCTTCTCGTACCTACAAACAACAGAACCTGAGCACCCTCGTTCAAGCCGTCATCAACCACGCTCCACACTGGATGGCTTTTCAGTCCCGGAAGGGACCTTGGCAGACCAATGCGTTGCTGCTCAACGTTGTCTGAGGGGGCTTGAACGCGTCGAGGTTCAACATGAAAATCATGAAAAGTTGCATATTCAAGGGCAACTGGACGCCAATCGGACTGGATGAGGTCGGCGTCCAACCACTCGGCCAGGGCCTCGCAGTTGCCAACCGTCGCTGAGAGAGCCACGATTTGTGCTTGAGGACGAACATGACGCAACCGTGTGAGGTTGATTTCGAGGGTTGGTCCACGAGTGGCGTCGTTCATCAGGTGGAACTCATCGGCTACGACAATTTCCACATCAGCGATGAGGGTGGATTTGTGCCGGAGGAGTGAATCCAACTTTTCAGAGGTGCACACAAGAATGTTGCATTCATCGATGTTTTTTGCCTCAGATGTGGCATCACCCACACCCAAACCGATGCGCAGCCCCATGTGCTTTGCAATCGCCTCAAGTTCCTCATATTTCTCCATCGCCAGGGCTTTGAGTGGAACGATGTAAATCGCCTTGGCGTTGTCGTGAGATTCTGTGAGCCGTTTGATTATGGCCATGTAAGCAAGAAGCGACTTGCCTGACGCCGTGGGAATGGCGACGAGAGTGTTTCGTCCTTTGAGCAAGCCTGGTGCAGCCTCTGCTTGAGGGGGATGGAGATGAGTGATGCCCCATGATGTTTCAAGAAACGATGCGAAGGAGGGAGGAAGGTCAAACGCCGAAAGGTGACGCTGATCGTTCTCCATGTGCTCGCACCGTAGGCAAGGGTCCAAAAGGGCAACGATGGAAATACACCGCCGACACTCATAAGTCCCGACCCCTCATGGTCGGGCCATGAGCGACGACATGGATGCAATGGTCGAAGAGCGCTTGGCCGTCTTTGATGACGAACCCGACCTCAACGACTGGGTGGAAGTTATGTGCGGCGCCGCCATGGCTGTCTTGGGCATTTTCCACCTTGTTGAACCCGGAAACCTGGTCGACCCCGATGTCATGCGTTGGTTTGCTGCTGCAGTGGTCGCTGCCGGTGCGGTGTGGGCCGGTCACGGCTTGAAAGACATGGCCGTCAAGGAAGTACGCCGTTCCATCGCCGTCCTTGAATCGGTTGACTCGGATTCTTCTGAAATTGACACCGGACTCATTCGTGATGTCTTGCTCAATCAAGAAGCCTACAAGGAATTTCTCGTGCACGCCTACGAATCGGCTTGGGATGACGGTGTCATTACGGAAGAAGAGTTGCAGGAATTGAAGTCCTTCCAAGAAGCGCTGGGCATCACCGATGAAGAAGCAGCCGGAATGAGTGTTAAAGCTGCCATCAAAACCGCTGCTTCCGACGGTGAAATTTCAGAGGACGAGGCAAAGGCGATTGACAAGGCTGCACGTGAAGCCAAAATGTCCCCTGATGACGTCAAGCAAGCCGTCGAAGAAGAGCTTGACAAAAACGATTGAGATACTCATTCCCACGTTCGCTCGGGTTGAGGTCGAATGTCATAGGCCATTTGCCGAGCCTTGTGAAAGCGACTGTATTCCAAGACCAGCGCTATGGTCGCTACCGACACCCCCATGGTGGCCAGAACTGGACCGTAAGGAGTCAAGCCTTGAGCGGAGGTTAATCCCCAACTCATCGGGATATCCGATGCCTCAAACCCATCCGAGGCGATGATCTGAACATCCATCAAATCGAGGTCACAATCGCATAGACTGACGGAGATTCGTTCCGGGAACAACGAGAGTTGGAGTTGCACCCAATCGTCCGTATTCACCGATGTTGGACGCGTGGACCATGCTGGCGCCGTTGGCGACCCTGCTGAAATTGTTGACACCATGATGGTGTCAATGTGAAGAACTGAGGATGCAGGCTCCTCGTCAACCATGAGCAAGGCTTCAAGCATCATAAAATCAAGCAAGAGTGAACGACCTGCCAACAAAGCAAACCGGACGGTTTGGTCCTCCAACGTCCCGTCGGTTGATGGAACCTGAGATTGGCCAATTTGGCGGAAAATGGCTTGATCGAGACGGAATTCTTCAAGTTCAGGTACGACGAGTTGCCAACGACCGTCATCGGTTGGACGCGCCGTTTCAATGTCAAGGCGCAGTTGAAGGCGTTCACCATCCAGCATCCCCCATGTGGCCCCCGTGTGAGTGACGAGGGTTTGTTCTGGAACACCCGTGGCTGAAACGTCCCAGAGTTGTTGCAATCGTTGATCCACAAGGTCGCCAAACAGCATTTCTTCGTTGCGTTGAACTTCATCGGCAACAGAGAAAAGCGGATGAATCACGCCTCCAACCAGCAACAACACCACCCCAGGTAGCATCATGCCGTAGCGCAATTTGACCGAAGTGCTCGGTCGGGAACTCATGAAGAGAACGCCAAGGAGAAGGACCACGGACAAGAACACACCGGAGATGGATTGCCTATGGAGTTCAATCGATTCGCCCGTCGCTTCAACGAGTCCTGCACCCGAGGGATACAAACTT
>QXXW01000117.1:34217-45178 GCA_009887255.1 Candidatus Poseidoniales archaeon
AAACTTCGCCCGGTGAAACCCGTGGGGTCGGTCGGGCCAAGGGATTCGTAACCAAACACTCCCGACCAGGCATATGCTTGGAAGCGGTCGGGAGAACCAAACATGCACAAGGAGTACGTTTCTGGTTCCAATGCACGCCATCTATAGGTCACTTGTGTCGTCTCATCGTCGGATTCTGTGATGACCTCTGGCTGAGGTGCTCGACGGCCGAGGTCATTGATCATGTCCGGGACGGGATGGGGCTGTTCGAGTTCAATGGGCACATCGTACCATGTCACGAGAAGGCGAAGCACCTCGTTTTCCTCTACTTCGAAGGACCAGCAATCCCTGTCTGCACCAACCAAAGCCCCACGATGAATGTCTTCGAAATTTGTTTGAACCGGCTGCGTTGATGAGGAAGGTTCGTCCACGTCCTCTTGCGAAGGAGAAGCCGACCAAGGGATGTCCATCTCAATAAGCGAAGCTCCTCGCATGTTGACGGTCCACGAACCAGGCCTATCGAGGGTGATTTCCACAATCAAACGAACGGGTTCACCCACCCAAACAACACGACCATCCGCAAGATCGAGCGATTCATCCTCCAACACGTGCGGTTCGTAACTTACCGAGGCAGGAAACAGGTCCGCTGGAAAATCCCAGTCGTTCACACTCGGGCCGAGAATCAAACGAACCGATACTTCTGGGCGAAGCAAACCACCCGATTCGGTCTGTTGACGGACATCAAGTTCGAGTCGTTCAATTCGTTCGGGAAGCAAGGCAATGTGGGATTGATCCGGGTCTGCATCAAATTCCAATACGACGGTTTGAGGTTGCAACGTTGTGGCTGTGGATTGACCACCAACCGCCTCTTCACCGACCGGGGTGGGCGTTAGAACACAATCGTTGTCGGAACGGCACGAGAGGTAAAGATCTCCACCGCCCTCCTGCCCAGTCAACCCTGCAGAGGCTGGACCCGTCATCGGGAAAATCAGCACGCTGGTGAACAAGAAGAACACCAACATCGTCGTTCGCATGCGTGTCCCCACTGCAGGTGTGGTGCCACGGGTATTTTATCGCGAGGATGAACGGGGCACATCAAGCAAGTTCACCTTACAGCCTCTGCATTGGAAGCGGCCATTGGCTCGCCTTTTCCGCGGAAATTTCCCCTCGCAAGAGGGGCAATACCAAATCCACTTGGCCTGTTCCAACCGCAAGGTGTTGGTGAAGAGAGGACCTTGCGACACGGCCTGTTTGTTTGGCCAACGTGCCTCAAGCAGTCGAAATTCTGCATCGTGAGCTCGCCAGCCCAGAGCATGAATGAATTCATGGAACATCACAAACGTCCCGTAATCCGTCCATTCCTCAGTCAACAACCTCGGATGGAGGTCAACGGTGAGAAGCTCCAAGCCCTCTTGATGGCGTTTCCAACGCGTGACGCCGTGCCGTTGCGTGGCGTTTTTGCGCAGAACACCCAACGGCGTGTTGAACAGTAGTTCTTGATTCCCCGGACGCAACATACCAAGCTCGTTCATGTGAGATACAACATGCTCTCGAAGGCGAAGCAAGGCTTCGTGTTGAGCTGGGGTTGGGCGAGGCAATCCCCCACCTCACGACCAACGATGGTAGGCAGGATGGCCTTCCTTGACAGCGACAAACAATCCTTCGCCACGAGCGCAAACCTTGCCTTCAGCGAGCAGTTCCATTCGAACCTTCACACGATCCGTGAGCACCTCCTCAATTTGACTGTTAACGGTAAGGGTTGCCCCCATCGGGGTGGGACGACGCAACTGAACACTGTAGGAGGCGGTTACCGTGCATGGAGGTTCCTCGAGCCCTTGAGATTCCATGATGGCCACCGCTGCTGTCCAGTTGCCATGGCAGTCAAGCAGCGTCCCGATAATGCCCCCATTGACCATCCCTGGGAAGGCGTGATGATACGGCTTGGGATCGAAGGTCATGGTCAATCCGTTGTCAATTTGAAACGAATCTATTCGCAAGCCTTCTTCGTTGGCAGGACCGCATCCAAAACAAATCGAATTGGGTGCGTGTCGACGTTGAACACTAACCTTGTCCATGAACCGCTCAGCGGTTGACAACTCATCATTCTTCGCACCGAGGAGGGTATCCTTCTTGATGAGCGGACCGCTGGCAGGGTCATGGGCAAAAAGAAACGGAAAGTCCGTGTGGCCCATGAACTTCCTCGGCGACGTAAAAAACTCATCTCTGAGGCGCTCAAGGCCCACCAAACGGAAGATCGGCCTGAATGGGACCGCTCATCGAAATGGGGAGAACTGAGGTTCTTTCGCAAACGCATCAAACCCGGTCAAATCAGGACGGTTCATCTCCCGTTGCTGGACGTTAACTTGGGAGAAAAATGGCCCATCCCAGTGACCGTGATTCATGGCGCCCGCCCTGGCCCTTGCATCACCGTTCTCGGAGGGATTCATGGCGACGAATTGACCGGCCCGTCAGCGTGCACCCACTTGTTGAGCAACGCCTTTACCGATCCAGGAAAACCGTTGGACCCAGCCACATTGGCCGGAACATTGCGAATTGTTCCTGTCGTCAACCTTCCCGGTTATCGGGCGAAAACGCGCTATTTTCCGGATGGGAGGGACCTGAACCGCCAATTCCCCGGAAACTCCTCTGGATCAACCACGCGACGTGTCGCAGCACAAGTTTGGCGTCACTTGGTTGAAGACAGCGATGGCATCGTTGACCTTCACGCTGCAGCTAAAGGACGAATCAACATGCCTCAGGTTCGCGTGAATTTGAGCCACACAACCTCGTACATGCTGGCCAAAGCCTTCGGCGTAGAGATCATCATCGATTCCATGCCGCCGAAAGGAACACTCCGATACGCTGCCAATCAAGAAGACATTCCGGTGATCACGTACGAGGGCGGAGGCGCTGATTTCCTCGGAGATCAATCCGTGCGGGTGGCGGTCTACGGGGTCATGAATCTACTGCGAACGCTCAAAATGGCACCTGGAGCACCGCAGCGACCTAAATTCCGCATCATGGCTTCGGGCTCTACATGGCTTCGAGCATCGGAAGGCGGATTGCTGGACATGTTTGTATCGGCCGGCAGCGTGATGCGAGAAGGCGAAGTTGTTGCTACGATTTCTGACCCAGCTACGCCGGGCATGACCGTGGACATCGTTGCTCCGGAGGACGGGCTTGTCCTGGGTTCAGCCACCAACCCGTTCACCGCCCCCGGCATGCCTGTGGGACACTTTTTACCCATTTCAAAACACTTTGATTTGCTCAGCGAACAGATTGATGAGAGCGGTCATTTCATTGTCAATGGCAGCCGTGAACAGCAGATTTGGCGAGAAGAACACGAAATCAACGAGATATCGGTCGAAGGTGATTGGGTTCCCGGTGACATCGATAACGATTGGATGGAGAGCCAAATCGCACCCGGCCCGGAAGGTGAAGAAGAAGCTTGAGACCCTCTCAAAAATCCGGAGATAAGTTCATGTCTTGCTGATCGAATTTCCAAGCAGGTACCCCCATGCCAGCAGACCTCATCCCCTACGAGTTGGCTGAAGAAGTGTTGGGGTCCGTTGGCGATGCTTTGGACGAGAAACTCGGCACCAAAAAATGGGTCAAACCGTTGTATTGGACGGCCGTGACCCTGATGTTTTTGTGGGTTGGATGGTATTATTTCTGGTCGTGAGGCCTTCCTAACCTTGCGTAAACGTGGCCACCGCTGCATGAATTTCTTCATCAAGCATGTTCCTTTTCTGACTTTTAGCGATTTCAAACAGGTGAGCGACCAACTCATCGGTTGCTTCCAAGCCGTTTTGTTCAAGCCACCACACGATGTTTGAGCGGCCGGACATGTGCCCAATTCTGATCACCTGCTTCAAACCAAAATCTCCTGCAGGAACACCTGAGTACACGCGGTCAGCCAGCCAATCGTCCCCTTTTCGCATGGCTTTGATGACAGCGGATGCGTGAACACCCGTGCCGGTTTCGAAAGCGTCCTCGCCAAAGACGGGATAATTACGGGGCAATGGAACCTCGACATACTCGTTTGCTTTTTGCATGTAGGCGTCGAGCAGCGTCAAGTCGTTGTCAATGACGCCCATGAGTTTGAGGTTGACCAAGGTCTGGTCAAGCGGAGCGTTGCCCGCTCGTTCGCCCACACCCAGAGCGGTTCCGTGAATGACATCAGCACCGGCTTCAACCGCTGCAAGGTTGTTGGCAACACCTAAACCACGGTCTTGGTGACCGTGCCAATTGACTTCAATGTCTCGGCGTTGATACCCAGCATCTTTGATGACCTCTTCGTCGATGAACGCGAGCAATTTCTTGACACCGTTTGGAGCAACGTGACCACACGTGTCGCAGATGCAGAGCCGACGAACGCCCAGTTCCATGGCGCGTTGGTAAATCATCTTCACATCCTCAGGTTTGGACCTGGTGGTGTCTTCGGTCACGAACATGACGGGGACGTCGTTTTCCACGGCGAAGGAGACCGCTTTTTCCATGGTGGTCATGAGCTTCTCCATCGTCCATCCCTCGGTGTATTGGCGAATGGGGCTGGTCCCAAGGAAGGCGGAGGCTTGGACTTCCATCTCGTGTTTAGCTTGCATCTCCACGACCGGCTCGATGTCGCCCATCAGTGTTCGAACGGCTGCCCCAGGTCGAATCTGGAACCCGTTGTCGCTGATGTGGGTCAACATGGCGTCGATGTGATCAAGATGGTATGGGCCCGCTCCAGGGAGACCTAAATCCACCTTTTGCAAACCCAAACGCTCCATGAAGGTGAGCAATTCGATCTTTTGTTCGATGGTGGGGTTGCGTGCACTGGGGCTTTGCAGGCCGTCGCGGAGGGTTTCATCATCGAACCAAACCCCGTGCGGATGATTGGCGGGGTTGCGGTTGAATTCATACTCAACGGTGTTCCAGTCGTAAATCAACGAAGAAGCGTCCATACCATCACCTGCTGGGAAGAAGAGCCCAGCACCTCCACACGGCCTGCCATACCGTTTGAAGGCGTCGCTTCGTCCAGATGATACCGAAGTTCTGAATCAAGGCGAAGATTCACTCTTCCTCGGATGATCCAAGTTCTTCATGACCTTCAATCTCGCTTTCAACCAATTCTGCGGGCAATCGAGCTGCGAAGATGATGTGGTCAACAAAACCGGTCTTTTTGGAGTTCCTCAATTCCATGATTCTGGTACCTTTCGATTTCTTGCCTTTTGTTTCCTTTGTCTGGCCTGCATTGATCCGAATCATCATCCCTTTCTTCGTCAACAAAAACAGGTTGTCATCAAGGTTGGGAATCTGCCTCGCGCTGATGATTTGGTCATCGTTTTCATGGTCGAGGTCCATGGTGTAAGCCCCTTTTGCACCAGGCTTCGTCTTCCTGTACCCATCGGTTCGCATCTTCCCCTCTCCGGTCGTTTTGTCGATCTTTTGAACGCCGTCTGCATTCAAGTCGGCCACGCGTTCTGATGTGCCCAAGCGGCTTCGCTTGGCCATTCCATTTTTTGTGATCGTCAAGATTTGAGTGTCGATGTTTTCAGATGAAATCATGGCAACGACGTGCCCGCCATCACCCGTTCGCGAACTCGTTATTCGGTCGCCTGTGAAGATTCCCCAAACGCCCGAAGTGTTTCTGCTCGTCGCAGTGATTCTCGAACAATCGAACCGGACGGCGTACCCTGTGCTCGAAATCATGACAATTTCTGATTGATCGGTGCCGGTTCGAACATTGACCAAACTGTCGTGCTCGTCTTTGAATTTCAAAGCATATTTGCCATTTTTATTGATTCGAACGTATTCTTCAAGTTTGGTTTTCTTGATCAGACCCATCTTCGTGGCGAACAGAAGGTAATGTCCTTCTGGCGATTCAAGCAGATCACGAGTGACTGGCAAGATGGTGACGATGTTTTCATCGTCCTGAATCTTTGAAATCACGTTCCTGATATGGCTCCCGCGGGCTTGCCTGCTGGCAAGTGGGGTTTCCCAAGCCTTCAGACCGTAAACACGGCCCTTATCGGTAAAGATCAGCAGTCGGTCTTTGCTGAAACAGGTGACGATCAGTTGAGGCGTGTCTTCGTTCTTGGTGGTGACCCCCTTGAGGCCTTTGCCCCCACGGTTTTGCACACGGAACATTTCAACCGGCATGTGGCGGATGTAATTGTCCTCACTTAGCGTAATCACAATGGCTCTTTCCTCAATGAGGTCTTCTCTGTCCATCGAAAGGGGCATGTGGTCAATGATGGAACGACGGGCATCTCCGTGGCGTTCAACCACTTCGTTGAGTTCGGTTTTCAGAATATCAAGACGACGCGGACGGGAAGAAATGATGTCCTCCAGGTCTGCGATACGGATCTTAAGTTCCTCGTACTCAGCCTGCACGTTGGCCACATCGATACGGCTCAACTGGTACAGACGGCGCTCTGCAATCGCTTTTGCTTGGGCTTCAGAGAAGTCAAACTGGGCGATTCCAGACATGAGTTCATCCCCGCGCAGCACCGCTTCGAATTGGTCACGACTGGAACTTGCTTTTCCTACCGCTACAACATCATCAATCCGGTCTTGTGCCTTGACAAGACCCTCCAAGATGTGAGCTCTTGCGTTTGCCTTGTTGAGGTCAAATTGGGCTCTGCGTTCAATGACAGACTCACGATGTTCAACGTAGGTGTGAATCATGACGGGGAGGGTGAGCAGGACGGGTCGTCCATCCAAAATGCCCATCATGTTGGCGGAGTAGGATTCCTGCAATCGGCTTGATTTGAAAAGTTGGTTCAAAACGGCGTGTGGGTCGGCGTTGTTCTTGACTTCAATCACCACTCGGATGCCTTCTTTGGAGGATTCATCACGGATATCACGGATGCCAACAACCACTTCTTTGTTCACCAAATCGGCGATGTGGATGAGCATGTCTGCCTTCTTGACCTGATAGGGAATTTCATGAATGATGATTCTTTTTCCGTCGCTGTCGTCATGGACATCGCACTTTGCACGCACGTGGAACTTCCCCTTGCCACCAGCGTACATGTCAACGATACCGTCGATGCCGTGAATGCTCGCCCCCGTGGGGAAATCCGGGCCTTTCACGAACGCCATGTATTCATCTATAGAGATGGACGGCATGCCTGTCACCTCGTCCTCGAGAATTCTGTCCACGTGGAGGTTGACCGCCCCGGCCACTTCGGTCAGGTTGTGAGGTGGAATCCTCGTGGCCATTCCCACCGCAATGCCGTCGCTTCCGTTCAGGAGGAGGTTGGGCAAACGGGAAGGAAGAACCGTTGGTTCTTGTTCTGAGTCATCGAAATTTGGCTGGAAATCAACGGTCTTCTTGTTGATGTCTTCGAGCATGTGCTTTGAGATTCGATCGAGCCGGCTTTCGGTGTATCGCATGGCTGCTGGAGGGTCGCCGTCGATGGAACCAAAGTTGCCTTGACCGTCGACGAGGGGGTAACGGAGTGAGAACTCCTGGGCCATTCGGACCATGGTGTCGTAGATCGATTGATCGCCGTGGGGGTGGTATTTCCCCATGACCTCACCGACCGAACGGGCTGATTTACTGAATTTTTTATCAGCGGTGTGTCCGCCCTCGTACATACCGTAGAGGACTCGGCGATGGACAGGCTTCAGACCGTCTCTTGCATCGGGCAAAGCCCGCCCTATGATCACCGACATGGCGTAATTGATGTAGGAATTTTTCATCTCGGTGTTGAGGGAGTGGTTGAGGATGTTGCCACCCGGTGCGATGGTCTCTTCTGCTTGCTCTTCGGTGTGTTCGTCTTCAGATGTCAAGGTTGGTCACCTCCTTTGCGTGGCGTTCGATAAATGCCCTGCGTTCGGGTACATCTTCTCCCATCAGCGTTTCGAACATTCGGTTGGTTTCCTCAGCTTCCTTCACGGTGACTTTCAACATGGTTCGTGTTTCAGGGTCCATGGTGGTCTCCCACAGTTGTTCGGGATTCATCTCACCAAGACCTTTGTAGCGTTGCACACCGATTTTAGCGTTGGGATTGTCGCCTTTCAAGACCTCGATCATCTCGTCACGCTCTTCGTCACTGAAGGCATAACGGGACATTTTACCCTTGCTGACCTGGTAAAGGGGTGGCTGGGCAATGAACACGTGGCCCTCGGTGATGGCCGGTCGCATAAAGCGCCAGAGGAAGGTCAGCATCAGGGTACGAATGTGAGCCCCGTCAACGTCTGCGTCGGTCATGATGATCAAACGGTGGTAGCGCAGTTTTGAGGTGTCGAAGGATCCCTCGTCCTCAGCGTTGTTGCCGACACCTGCTCCAAAGGCCCTGATCATGGTCTGAATCTCGTTGTTTTGGAACACTTTGGCAATGTTGTGCATTTGGCGCTCAACGTTCAAAATTTTACCTCGCAGCGGTAGAATGGCCTGAGTTCGCCGGTCCCTTCCCGTCTTAGCTGAACCTCCGGCAGAGTCGCCTTCCACAAGATAAATTTCGCATTCTTTGGGGTCCTTCGATTGGCAATCGGCGAGTTTTCCCGGTAGCCCACCGCCTTCAAGTACCCCTTTCCTACGGGTCAAATCTCTTGCTTTTCGGGCTGCCTCCCTTGCTTTGTTGGCGAGAAGGGCTTTGTTGACAATCGACTTTGCGACGGTTGGGTTTTCTTCGAAAAATTCATTCAATTTTTCATAGACCACGGTTTGCACGATGCCCATCACTTCACTGCTGACAAGTTTGTCTTTTGTCTGCGAGGAGAAAGAAGGGTCTGGATGTTTGACGCTGACGATGGCAGCAAGCCCCTCACGGACGTCATCTCCTGTCAACCCGTCGCCCTTGAGCAACTTGTTTTTCCTTGCATACCCGTTAACACAACTCGTCAATGCCGTACGCAAGCCAGACATGTGTGTTCCGCCGTCTTTGTTGCGAATGATGTTGGTGTAACAGAGGATGTTTTCACTGAAGGCGTCGGACCACTGCAGGGCGAGTTCAACCGTAACAGGCCCCTTTTCAATCTCTTTTTCACCTTGAATCACAATCACGTCGTCGTGCATGGCTTCCCGACGGGCGTTGATTTGCCGTACAAATTCTGCAAGGCCGCCCTCATAATGGTGTTCACTGGTGTGGCGATCTTCGCCCCGTTCATCGGCGATAAGAATCTTGAGCCCCGCATTCAGAAACGAGGTTTCCTTGAGCCGTGTGTCCACGGTATCAAAGTCAAACTCGGTGATGTTGGTGAAAATTGACAGGTCGGGTTTGAACGTGATGGTCGTCCCTGTGTCGTCGCATGTCCCAATCTGTTCGAGATCGGTTACTCGGACGCCGGCCTCAAACCGCTGCCGATGGACGATTCCGTCACGATGGATGGTGACTTCCATCCATTCCGAAACGGCGTTCACAGCCGACACACCAACGCCGTGTAACCCACCGCTCACCTTGTAGGAGCTGTTGTCGAACTTTCCACCAGCGTGAAGTTTGGTCATGATGACCTCCGCGGCAGAGATGCCGAATTCTTCATGGAGGTCCACCGGGATTCCTCTGCCATAATCACGGACGGAGAGCGAGTTGTTGGCATGGAGGGTGATTTCGACGACATCGTTGTGGTTGGCAAGATGTTCATCGACGGAGTTGTCAACCACCTCCCAAATGCAGTGATGGAGAGCCGAACCATCGTGAGGGTCGCCAAGGTACATCCCCGGTCGCTTTCGTACCGCTTCCAGGCCCTCAAGGACCTGAATGCTACCTGCATCGTACTCGTCACTCATCGCATTCACCACAATTGAGAGAAGTGTTTGCCGCCGCAAACAGCAGCCGGCAAGGGCGCCGATTACAGGCCCATGGCATGCCAACCCCTCTCATCAATAGAGACTCTGTGCGAGGGGGTATAAACATACCCTAACCGCCCCCCCAAAATCGCTACATAGCGTCGCATTTTAGCCCCTTTTTCGACGGCCGGTTTTGACAGCAGAGAACCCGTGGCCAACTTTGGTTCAAACATACACCAAACATGTCAGTCCCGTCCCATGAAACGAGGCGTGAGCGTTAAGAGGAAGTCGCAGGTGGGGACGACATGGCTGAACCGAAAGTGTGTGTGACCCTTGAAGGAACCACCGTGAAAGAAATGGGCGATGAAGCGGCCAGAGCGAACATCGCTGGTGCTGAATTCGTCGAAGTTCGGTTTGACAGACTTTACCTCATCAAGCCCCAACCCGAGGCCCAGGAAGACGAAAACGGGGAGATCAAGCACGTCATGGCTCCAGACGACGAATGGCACGTCAAAGAGGCCACTGAAGTCGACGCCAACGAAGCCATCAGCACCCTGAAAGAAAGCATTCCTCTGCCTGTGATTTTCACCGTCCGCCCGGTCACAGAAGGTGGCCACTTCCCCGGCTCGGAGGATGAGCGCTTGGCCATTTTGGAATCGGCCATCGCCTCCAAAGTGAACTCCATTGACCTTGAACTATCAATCGAGGCATCAAAGCGTACGGCTTTGCTCGAAATGGCCAAGGCCAACGGCGTGAACATCATCGCCTCTATCCACAACACCACGACAACCCCAAGCGCCGAAGAACTCGTTGAGATGGTCAAAGAACATTCAACAGAAGACACCATTTTCAAGTTCTGCGGCACTGTCAACGACCATCAAGACGCTCTGCAAATCGTCGAAGCATGCTACGACCTCAAGAACACCCCTCTCCTTTACGCCCTCATGGCGTTGGGCAACGGCGGAGATTGGGGCCGCCTCCATGCACCAGCCCTCGGGCAAGCTCTGGTCTACACCACCCTTCGCAGTGAATTCAAACTCTCAAACAAGGGTTTGGTCAACGTCCGTGACCTCAAGCGCGCTTGGACCTTGATGGAATACTGAATTATTCTTCTTCCCCATGACGACCCGCCAAAGCGGACGTCTGTGTCATCAACGGGATGTTCTTTGGAGCGTCTACACCAACCATCCCTGCCTCCATGTACCGTTTGTTCAAGATGAATGGAGCGGCTACCAAGACCGCCATGGCGGCGAAAAACACC
>QXXW01000118.1:0-10912 GCA_009887255.1 Candidatus Poseidoniales archaeon
GTGTCCCTCGTTGGAAAGGTGCTCAAGCAGTTCATGACAAAAAAGGCATACGGCTTTCTGAGGTCCACCGTGATGCTTTCTGTTGTTTTGCTTGTCGCCGACGCATCCGTTCTTGTTGACCTCTAAACTGTTCACTGCGAGCTTCGGAACGCCACCGTTCGGGTTGACGTGTAAACCAACAAGTTGACCGTTAGCAATCATCTCAATCTGAATAATACGATTCGGGGTTTGGCTCAGGCTTCAATCCCTTGCGAGTTCGAATTTCGCCAACCACTTTGTCAAAGAGTTGAGGTGGAAGGATCTCAAAACCAAGGTTTTCCGTGTTCCACACAGCACGGCCTTGTGAAGCTGCACGGATGTCGTTCGAGAATCCAAATGTTTCAGCGATTGGTATGACCCCAACAACGGTTGTCACGTTGCCTTCCGATGGCATGTCTTCGATGATACCGCGACGGGTCGTGACCTCACGAGTCACTTGTCCAAGCCAGTCGTTTGGAACGGAGATGAAGGCTTTCTGCATGGGTTCGAGAAGAACCGTGCGAGCGCGTAGCATGGCACCTTTGATGCCGTTGCGCACAGCTGGAATCGTTTGGGCTGGTCCACGATGGATAGCATCCTCGTGCAACTTGGCGTCAACCAAGCGAATGAACATCCCTTGAACCGGTTCGTCAGCGATGGGTCCCTTGACGCATACTTCGTTGAAAGCTTCGATGATCAACTCTCGGGTTTCGTGGAGATTCTGAATACCTTTGGTGTCGTTGACCAGTACGTTGGTCCCGTTGATAGCGTAGATCTTTCGCATAACATCCTTGTCCATGCCGTGTTCACCAAACTTGGCTCCAACGCCCTTGGCGTCAGAATTTCGAACAGGACCGTCGCCCAAATCTCCTGAGCGGAGGGCTGCAACGACGTTGTCCGGGAGGGCCTCTATTTCGAAGAAGAAGCGGTTGTGTCTGTTTGGAGATTTACCTTCAAATGAATTCCCTCTGTTGGAACCCTGAATGCCTTCACGGTAAACGACGATTGGTGGGCTGACCTTGACCTTGATGTTCTGTTCTTCTTCAATACGGTAAACGGTGATTTCCAAGTGGAGTTCACCCATTCCTGCCAACAACGCCTCACCTGTTTCTTGGTTGGTGGTTACTTGGAGGGATGCGTCAGCCTTGGCCAATGAGCGCAATGCGTCAATAAACTTTGGAAGGTCTTTCATGCTCTTGGGTTCAACAGCCACCGTCACGACAGGGTCTGAGTAATGGCGAATGGCTTCAAAGGGTGTGAAATCCTTGTTGCGAGAAAGGGTCACACCAGCAGCAGCTGAGCGTATACCGGTTACAGCAGCGATGTTGCCTGCGACAACCTTTGGCACGGTAATTCGATCACCACCCACCATCATGGCCACCTGTTGAACACGTTCAGGTTTGGATGCGCCAATGGCATACACCGATTCACCTTGGTTGATGGAACCGGAGTAAATACGACCCACGGCGACTTCACCTGCATGAGGGTCCATCCAAATTTTGGTGATCATCATGGCAAGTTCGGCCTCGGGGTCGCAACTGACCATGGCCTTTCCAATTTCGGAATCCAAGTCACCGTTCCAGATGTTGGGGATTCGGTACGGTTGGGATTCGACGGGACCAGGAAGTTTGGTCACGGCCATGTCAAGAAGAACTTCGTGCACAGGAGCCATCTGAGCAAGGGTCTTTTGATCTTCATTGTTGCAGTATTCGAAGATCTTCGTCATTGAAACGCCGGACTTCTTCATGTAAGGAATGGTGATGCCCCAGTTGTGGTAAGCCGAGCCAAAGGCCACCGTACCATCCATGACACTTACTTGCCATTCCTTCTTTTTCTCTTCAGGGGCGAATTGTCGAATGAGTTTGTTGACCTTGACAATGGTCTCTTCAAATCTTTTGAGCATGTCCTCTGGTGTGACCTTCAGTTCGTTGATGAGGCGGTCCACTTTGTTGATGAAGAGAACGGGCTTCACCTTCTCCTTCAGTGCTTGGCGGACAACCGTTTCGGTTTGAGGCATGGGCCCTTCAACGGCACAGGCCAAGATGAAACATCCGTCAACAGCACGCATGGCACGAGTAACGTCCCCACCGAAGTCGACGTGACCGGGTGTGTCGATCAAATTGATCAGATAATCTGTCCCTTCCACGGCGTGAACCATGGATGCAGAGGCAGCGTTGATGGTGATGCCCCGAGCGGATTCTTGTTCGTCAAAATCCAAGACGCGTGCAGCGCCAGCGAGTTCGTTTGACATCATACCTGCTCCAGCGATCAGGTTGTCTGAAAGGGTGGTCTTGCCGTGGTCGATGTGCGCCGCAATGCACAAGTTGCGGATTTGTGGGAGAATGTGCATCACTTCGGTTGCTTTCTTGATGTTCTCTTCCTTACGACCCATGTTACCACCGTTCAGTATGTTTGACCCACCTGAAAGGGGTTCTTAAGTGCCGCGCTGCGAGCCTTCGCCCTCCGGGTCGAACATGATTATTGAGAGGGTCTTCTCAACCACGATTTTATGCCCTGAATGCTTCATGAACAGCGGTCATTTCGGGCTATTCTGCGGCACACCACCGGAAAAAGCCGTGAAAACGAGAAACTACCCATGGATCGTCACGGTGGCAGTAACACCAATCCAAGAAAAGTGAGCCGACGCCCCTTGATGTCAGACAGACAGGCTGTTGAACACCACTGGTTCGACAACAACAGTCGAATGCCCGTGCGAGCAATAGCGACGGGCAGAGGAGGGGTAGAGTGCGTGGCCTGAGGGCTGTAACGAGCTGTACGGTTCGTTGAATGTCAACCAGCGAAGGAACAGAAGATGTTTCTCAACGGTGATGCTAAGCCGCCGCCATCAACGAGCGGAGGCTGCGATGCGCTCAAGTTCTTCCTTCTTGCCAACGGCATAGGAGGTCACATCGCCTTTGCTGGCCTTGTTGAGTTCGTTGATGATACAATTCTCAAGGGTTCGCTTGGATTTGTGTGTGCCTTGTTGTGCGCCTTTGGCCAAGTTGGCAAGAGCGACGTCAAGGCGACGTGATGGCGAAGAGTCCACGGCTTTCGGTTGGGAGACTGCTCCGAACTTGATTCGAGTGATCTCTTCCATAGGTGCGGCGTTGCACAACGCATCCACGAACACCTGGAGTGGATTCAATCCGGATTTCTCAGCAATGTTGTCGAGAGCTCCTTCAAACGCCTTCATGGCTCCCATTTTCTTGCCGGTGTATGAACCGGTGCGCATGAGTTTGTTGATGTAACGCTCCACGACGGAAAGTTTAGCCTTACCGAACCAAGCGTTGGCGTGACGGCCACCGCTGTGAGGCACACCAACGGTGCTGAGGTTGATGTAAGGGGCCAGTCCCGGGTCGAAGCACGTTACTTCGGAGGCATCCCACTTTCCAAACACCTTGGTACCGATACCGGCGATTGGCTTTACTTGTTCTTCTTCGTCGTTCACTTCTGCGTCGCTCATCTTGCACACCTCAGCGGACTGGCTTTTCTTTTCGGCCACGGACCATTTCGTCAAGGGACACGCCGTTGACTTGAATCACCTTGTAGCGGACACCAGGAATGTCTCCATACGAACGACCCATGCGGCCGCCGATACCTTCGACCATGACTTCGTCGTGTTCGTCAATGAAATTGATGGCGCCGTCACCAGGAGCGAAGGCAGTGAGTTTGTTTCCGTTCTTGATAAGAGAGATTTTGACCGCCTTACGGATTCCTGAGTTGGGTTGCTTGGCTTCAATGCCGACCTTTTCGATAACAATGCCCTTGGCTTGGGTAGAACCAGCCAACGGGTCGTGCTTTGCACGGGATTTGAGCATCCGCTTCTTGTATCGGCGATCCGACCATCGGAATTTTTGGCGGTCTTTTGCCATTTTAGCACCGGCGAAGAGTCCTCGTCCCATCATCATCACCTCATTGAAGTGTTTTGCCGACTGACCCCCCCTATTTAATCAAATCCCTTTCCGTCGTCTTCTTTTCCCCCCACCATCCCGCCACCGTTGGGTGGTGTTCCGACCTTGCAATGAACAACATTCAATTGAGTTCACCCAGTGGACCGACCATGGCCTTTCGTGACCACCTTGCCGCTGCATCCCGAATCGGCGAGTCAGTTAGCCTCGTTCACGAGATGATGAACCACTCAAAATCAACCGGCCACCCGATGACCATCTTTGAAAATATTCCAGAAACTCCCGGCCATTCTGCTGCGGTGAACATGCTCACGCGGGACCGTTTGTGCGCCGCCATCGGCATTGAACCAGAAGCATACATTGACACCTTGGGTTGGGCCATGAACAACCCCTCCGAACCCGTGTTGGTACAATCTGATTCAGCGCCATGTTTTGAAAATAGGCAAGCAACACCAGATTTGACGACCATCCCCATCCCCCATCACTGGCCGGAGGACCGTGGGCGCTATTCGTCCGCTAGCATCATCATCGCTGAAGACGACGGCATTCGAAACGTTTCGTTTCACCGTCAGTTTCTCAGAGATTCAAACCACCTCGTGGTCCGGTTGGTGCCCAGGCACTTGCGAACCATGGTCAACAACGCAAGGGCTGAAGGCCGGGAAGTCAAGGTAGCCATCGCCAATGCCCCGGACCCAGTGGTGCTTCTCGCAGCCGCCATGTCGTTTACCGAAAACATCGATGAATTGACCATTGCTGCATCCCTTCATGAGAAATTGTACGGAACCAAACTCAATCTCGTTGAAATGCCAAACGGTGTACTCGCCCCTGCCGATGCCGAATACATATGGTGGGGAAGAATTACATTGGACGACGATGATGAAGGTCCTTACGTTGACATCACTGGAACGGTGGACGATGTACGCCAAGAACCTGTCATTGAAGTGGATGGCTTGGTTCATCGCAACAACCCCATCTTCCATGCCCTCATTCCGGGTGAAGCCGAGCACAAGACCCTCATGGGATTGCCACGAGCCCCCACCATCAAGGACGCCGTCAATCAAGTCGTTGATTGCACCGACGTCCACATGACCGAAGGTGGATGCGGTTGGTTGGCTGCCGTACTCAAGATCAACAAGCAACAACCTGATGACGGCATCAAAGCAATCAATGCAGCCTTTGAGGGGCACAAGAGTATGAAAATAGTGACCGTCGTCGACCAGGACATCGACATCACGGACCCCGTTCGCGTCGAATGGGCCATGATGACCCGATGGCAACCCGACAAGGACACGGTGATTTTGAGCAACCAACGAGGCAGTTCTCTTGACCCGTCACGATACAGCGATGGAAAGACATCGAAAATCGGTTATGATGCGACGATTGATGCCGATGCTGATCCAGCGGGCTTCATGTCGGTTCAATGAGTGGTAACCATGGACGACAGCCGCTCGCTGCTCCAACACCCACGGCGAAACCTGGGGAACAGATACCGAAGCACGGCTCTCAAGTTTGCGAAACTTGCCGTCGCAGACCCCTCTCGGTCAGCTGAAAACCTTGCATGGGCGGAGCAAAACGCACGCCAAGCCATCCTTTACGATTTCACGGACGAGCGGAACTGGCACACGTTGGTGGAATTGAAAGAATTGAACAACGACGAGGCCGGTCTCCACGCAGTGCTGGAGGATGTGTTTTCCGTTCTTGGTAGAGACCCAGAGCAGGTGGATCAATTGGCCACCATCGACTTGATGTCTGTGGGGAAGGAACTTTTGCACGCTGCGTTTGTCAACGACCCACTGGATCCCGAAGAATGGTGGGCTACCCTCCAAGCGTCTGATCGCAACACGACCGCACCCAAGGAATCTCTCGATGCCTTTGCACAACGCTGTCGGAGGTTGGACTTCCGAGACCATCGGGCCAACATCGTGTTTGGACGCCGCCTTGAACGTTTGAAAGAACACGGCCATCTCGATCTTTTTGTCGAACTGGCCAAGCATCTCCTCGCACATCGTCCTGCCAATCATGAGTTATGGATGGAACTCGGTCGTCTCCAAGAACGACGAAACGAAATTGACGAAGCATGGATTTGCTACGATCACGTGCAGCGATTACGCCCACAAACACCCGCAAGAGATCTGTTCCTTGAACGATTGAAAACAAACATGGACGGCGAGACCAAGGCACCATGGTCCGGTCCAACAGTTGAACATCGGCAATCCTTCCTTGCCTCCATGGAAGCGTTGACGGAACGGGTATCTGTTCCCCTCAGTTCGGAAGCCAAACCGCAGCGAAAAGAGAACAACGGGACTCAAGTTGAGCTGAGTTCCGACGAACAACGACTAACGGACCTCATGGAACAAGGCGACCTCCAGAAGGCCTTCTTCACCGCCAGACGGTTGGTGGCCACCGGTGAGGATTGGGCGGAAGACTGGATGGAAACAATTCAGAACTTGTTGGAGCAATAAACATGGAGGCGCCAGTCTTCGTGTTGGCCTGGGTCACTGAGCGCCATGAGCAAATCACACCAATGGGTGAAGGTGGCAAGGTCCTTTTTGTGCACCATCCCTCAAGAGGATGGGAAATCCCCGGAGGACATGTGGAAGACGGCGAATCACCTGAGGAAGCCCTGTCAAGAGAACTGAAGGAAGAGACAGGTCTCGAAGGTCAATTCATGGGATGGAACACCGAATATTACCCAAAGGGATGGGTCGGGCATGTTGTTGTCAATTCCACCCGTGAGGTTCACTGGACGGTGGAAGACAGCAAGGTCACAGAGGTTCGTTGGTGGGATTGCACACCGCCCGTGATCTCATGGACGCCTGAAGAGTTTGAAGAGCTCTCAGTGTTGTTCGCCGACGGATGACGGATCAATCAACGTGAGAATTGCTAACCGGCGACCCCATGCCTCGGTCATGACGTCCGTTTCGCTGCAAGCCTGCGCAACTGCAGCCAACATCGGATCATCCACCTGTTCAGGATTTGACATCAAGTCTTCAAAAACATTCATTTTTCTCATCTTGTGAGCAAGCGTTAGCATGGCCCGTACATCGGGTCGTTCTGGACCACCGTATCCGTCCTCGAGATGCGTGACGCACCAATCAAAGACAGCGTCCAAATCCTGAGGATGCACCGCAAGTTTGGGACGTTCCTCATCCAAATCCACTGGTTTCGCAGCTTCAACCTGTTCGTGCATTGGAGCGGCATCGACGTGACCACAATCGCTTGCAAGATCCAAGAAGAGGGCACCTCCTTCAATGGCCATTTGGACTTGACCAGCCAACATGGCGTGTTTATGGGCATTCCAAGCATGTCGAGCGGCATCAAAAGGATGGCCAAGTCGGTGGCGAATTCTTGACGCCCCGAGTCGAGATATGGCGATGGTTTCGTGAGCATGACCCCCAGTGCGTGAAACATCACCGTACACCTGTAGCGCCATCAAATCTTCACCTCTTGCCAGATGAAAGGCTGCTTTGTTCAGCAGGGAAAGGTCGTGATCTCTGCTGGCCTTTGCCACGGATTTTAGTCGTGTTTCAGCCCATGTCAGATCCTCTTCAGCACCATCATGGTCACCGGATTCGAACAACGACAGGCCGCGCTCCATACGAAGACGACCTTCAAGGGCCAAGTCCCGAGTTTCTGGCGTTCGCACAACCTGGAGAGCCGACTCAATCACTTCTGTCAAATGCACGTCGCCCAGCCATCTTCGTCGCACCAATCCCAACACAGCCTTCTCACCTGATGTGAGATGAACTTCCATCGCATCAAGCAATTCAGGAGCGTCCAAAAAGAGCGCTGCTTCGGCCAATGTCAGCCAGGATGGCCAATTCATTTCATCCTTCCATTGGCCCAATGTTTCGCTGTCTACGGGACCTTCTGTTCGCCACCGTGAGATCAGTCGCCCCGGGCCTTCTTGCGGTTCAATCGTCGTCATCGTGCATCACCTGTGGTGGGAGTTGGGCAAGGGCGTTCAAAAATGCTGACTCTGCCTCAACAGGGTCGTTGGTGCCGGACCATCCAGCAGCACCGTTGTGGCCTCCCCCATTTCCGCCGATTCGTTCAGCGACCTGTTCCATGACGCGACCGAGATGAACTCCCCTCAAGACGCTGTCACGCGGCGCACGTCCAGTCATGCGGGTCTCCCCGTGTCGATGACGAACAACAACAACTGCATCGCAACCAAGGCTGTTCAGCGACGAGGCTACACGTCCTTCAAGTGTGCCTGCGGAGGTACGAATCACCGACCAAGGTCCTGCCTCAGTCATTTCAGCTCGCTGAAACCCTCGCAGAATCGCCCCTCTGTCGCTTGAAGTAAGTTTCTCTGATTCCAATTTCTCAAGGAATGCAGCATAATCCATTTCCCCAGCATCAATCAAGTTTGAGGCCACCTGAAAAGCCAGAGCGTTGGCATGTCGAAATCGACCAGTATCCGTCACCAAGCCTGCAAGAAGGAATTCACACACCGGTTTTGAAAGCGCTGAGGGCTGATGCTTGAGGAGGTAACCAGCCACCATGATGGTGGTGGAACGCACGTCCCATTTGAGTGAGCAATCAGCGGGTCCCAAATCCCAGCCGTCGGTGGCGTGGTGATCAAGCACACAAATTGGAACATCTGGCAAATGAACACCCGTTTGATCGGGGGCTGCAGCATCAACAACAATCACACCCCCCAACTGAGAAGGCCACGTTGCATGCCCGGTTTTCAAATGTCGAAACGGTGCATGATGTTGAGCTACAAGACGACTGGCTAATCGACCGGTGTGAACGCCGCACGCCATCAAATTTGTATGGGAGGAGGCCAATGCAACGGCTGAACCAACGGTATCCATGTCTCCATTTTGTCCGGTTAACACCGCAACAGCGCCCCGCTGAACTGCGGCATCCATCCAAGAGGCCAACCGGTCAAGATCCGCCAACTGGGCGGTGGTCCAACCCATCATTCGCTCGCACCCTCAAGTGATTTCTTGAGCTCATCATAGGTGGCAACGAGTTGAAGCTCCCTCTCCTCAAATCGTTTGAGATGAAGGTTCAAGGCCTGTTGTGAGGCTTCCAATTCAACGACCAGAGCGTCACGGTCTGCAACTTCAACCAAAACCCCTCCCAATTGGCGATGCAGAGAAAGGTTCTCTGGTTGGGCTTTGACGGCTTCAATCGTGTTCGCCAGTTCTTGAACTTGAGCGCGTACGGAGCCGACTTGTTGTCGTGCCGCTTGAACTTCAGCGACGACGACTTGGAGTTGTTCGAGAGAGGAAGACATAGCGGCACCCGATGTTCTCTTGAGATAGAGGTTCAAGAATGCTTTCCGAGAACCTTCAGGACGTTGTCTGTCGCAATGAGGCCCCGTAGCCTGGTGTTCCACATGGCTCTTAAGTCCCTGCAATTGGCTTCCTTTACAACCAATTCAAACGATGTAGGTGATCTCCAGACAACGTCGCATTCGGTGGACAAGGACGATGCCAACGCCTTTGCATCTTGTTCAGAAGGTCCCGATATGCTAAGTCCAATGGACCAAGCGGTCATGAGAATCACTCTTCTTCCGTGTGAAGGCCTTCGGCAAGTTCTCGCTCGTACCGCATTGCGGCTTCCTGAGCGATGTAGGCCATGTCGGCTGTTGTGGCTCCATCGACTGAACGTCGGAGAATGCGGTTGTTGGTGTCCGAGGCCCGTGTGAACGGTTCCCAAGCGCCACCAGCAAAGGTGTGATCGCATTTCTTGCAGGACCAAATCCCAACGGACTGGCGCTCAACCTTCTGGTATTGACAGACTGGGCAGGTGTATTTCTTCGAGCGCTTGGCCATGGCAGATCCAGCGTTTCGTCGTACTGAAACACCGTATCGTGCACCAAATCGTGCTGTTGCGCCAGCCTTCTGGGTTCGCTTTGCCACTCAGTTCGCCTCCTGTTCTGCTACGAGTTTTCGAAGTTCCACGCATCGGGTTTGTGCCACTTCGAATATCTCTGCAAACTCGGCGGGAGTGAACACCCCTTTTAGCCCCTTCTGTAGAGAATGGAGGTGTCCCTTGTCACCAAGGGTGATGTGGATGCGTTCGTCGCCTCCCAATTCTTCCTCTTCTGAGGCGTCGAGGACGTATCGACCACCAACACGAGTAAACGAGGCCATGATGGGTGTACCGTTCACGGACAGGGTGTGGTCTTCGCCGACATCGAACCGTTCTGCGGGAACAATTGCTGTTCGCAGTGCTGCGATAGCCGCCAATCCACAAGCGTCGAAAATGTTGCCCTGGTCCGAAAGGACATGGAGGTCGATCATGACGCCCCAAACCTTCTCGCCGGGGACGATGCAAAGTTCTGCCATATCGATGCAACCGGATTCACGGATGCCTCGATCAACGACTCGGCCGAGTTCAATGGATTGAGGTGAAGGGGGGCCAGGCTCGTACTTGCGGCCAGCCACCGGGCGAAGTTCAGCTCCGCACATCAAGGAACCCTGAGCGGGACGGTCTGGCCACGGTGTTCGGAGTTCGAATTTGACACCGGCGTAAACGATTGTACCGCCAATGGTGACCTTAGCGGATCCTTCGGCGTTGTAGAGGCAGTCGGTTTCGAGGGTGACATCCCTGCTGCCCCAACGGGAGCGGCCGTCCAAACGTTGGTCGGCTTCAGCGAGTCGAGAGAGTTCTTGTCGCAAGAGTGTGGGCACGAGGTCAACCATCAAGCCTCACCTCCTTCGTATCGTCGCTGAAGCGCTTCCACCATGATGTCGTGAATCTCTGCAGCTGCTTTGAAGTTGTATTCCATGGCGAGGTTAAATTCGTCCGGAGAGAGGTCACCGTCCATCTGGAGGAAGGCCACCTCACCCGTGTTGGGAAGAATACCCACAGGCAGGTCGGCTTGGCCATAGTTGTCTTCGGCTTTGTCCAGGTCAAGAACGACGGTATCTTCGATCTTACCGGAGGCAACGCCCACGATGAGGTCCCGCATGGGAATGCCGGCGTCAGCCAAGGCCACCGCAGCAGCGGTTATGCCAACGCAG
>QXXW01000118.1:10922-14204 GCA_009887255.1 Candidatus Poseidoniales archaeon
CAACGCAGCGAGTACCGGCTTCTGCCGCAAGGATTTCGATCTCAACTCGAATCTTCGAGCGTGGGAATCGCTCAACGAGAACCACGGATTCAAGGGCTTCAGCCGTCACTTTCGAAATCTCTCGAGAGCGACGGTTGAATCCAGGACGGATTCGGTCGGAGGTGGAAAAGGGTGCCATGTTGTATCGGACATCGATCACCGCACGGTCCTGTCGCTGAATCTTCCGCGGGTGAGCTTCCATGGGGCCGTAGACGGCCACAACGGCCACGTTCAATCCGTGTGTGACACGGGCTGAGCCGTCAGCGGCAGGCAGAACCCCCGCCTCGACCGTCACCGGACGAAGTTCGTCCAAAGCACGGCCGTCCAATCGTTTTCCATCATCTCGCAGAAGTTGTACATCTCCATATCCACCCATCAAGCATCACCTTTGTTCAATTGTTCAAGTTCCGCCATCAAGGCGTCAAAATCCGTTTTGTGACCCTCGTTGGTCACTCGCTGGAGAGCGTTTCGAGTCCATGCGATCCCGTCACTGCTTCCATCCACCCATACTCGACCGTTTTCGCCCACCATGATGCGGCAGTCGCTGAGGTCGCGGAGTGTTTGCAAGCGTTCGTTGTTGGCACCACGAATCCGGTCCACGTGTTGCACAGGGACGTCAAGCACAGCGCCTTGGTTGAGTTTCCTCAAACCGACGCCCTTCATCGTGAGAACGACATTGTGGCATTCGTCGACTTCTTGCACACGAGCAAGCACAACATCGCCGACATCCATGTAGATGCGAGCGGCACCGAATTCAACCTTCCAAGGTGCCAATGACATGGGCAACAAGCCTTGGAATGAACCGTTGATGTTGAGGAACCAGAGGTTGTTTCGAACCTCGGCAACAACACCCACCACAAGGTCGCCCGAACGAGGCATGTAAGCAGCGTTTATCGGGTTCACCGAGACGGTGTTGTGTTGCGTTTGAAGCCACCCAAGCCGGGTAGCAATGAATTCATCGTTTTTGGCAATTATGCCACTTCCTGCTCGCATCCCGGCGGAAGGCCCAACGGCCATCCCCGGGGTCACGAGGCGCTGCTCGGCGCCGGTCTGACCTTGGGACATTCTATTCTCTCCAATCCGGCCGAGCCGCCATCCCATGATAAAGGGCACCCAAGAGCCGCCCTTACGAATTCATCTCTTTGACTTCAGCGTCTGAGGATTTCCTCATCACCAACCCAATGAGTTCTCCCTTCATCCCCGCAGGACATTCGACGACACATGCCCACGAGCCGTCTTCCAACCATCCTTCCCGTTGTTGATGGGGTCTCAGCACTTTGTGAACGCCTCCGTAAGCCGAGCCGGGTACCTTAAACGCTAATTTGACGGTCTCAAACGAGAGCGGAAGCAGAGGCTTCAGTTTCTTGATAGCGTCCTTGACCTGCTCTTCAAGACGCTTGAAGGGGTCAACAGAATACCTGGATTCCTCAAGCGCAAGCTCCAACCGGGTTTTGGGATGTGGAGATTTCGTGCTGGGGTCGACCGCCCGTGTGTGAATGTGATGGATGATTTGCTGTCGCATTTTTTCGACCATTTGTTTGCGTTGAACGGTTGTAAGTTGAAGGGAACCTTTGTTCAGGATGGTCGTGGTGATGATCACGATGTCTTGAGAGCCAAACGTGTTCTCAATGGCGTCTTCAGTTGGTCGTTCTCCGCCACGTGCGTCATGAAAAACTTCATCCATCGCCAGAAAGTCTTCGATGTCCACTGATGCCGGATCTTGTTTGAACGCATCGACAAGATTCGGATCGACCAAGACCTCGTAACGTTTACCGCCTTTTTCCAACCTGGCGAGAACGGCATTGTCAAGGCTCACCATGAGGGTTCACCCGGAAGATTCGCACCCATGGAAATGAACTTATCGCTCACTCTTCGAGGGGTTTCAATCGGTCAATTTGCTTGTAGACTGCCTCGCGGTCCAAGACACGGTAGCCGTTTGAATCGACAACCGTAACTTCCACTGCTTCCCGATTAAGATCCGAGTCGTTGGCCGAGCGCAAGGCTTCCAGTCCGAGTTTCATGGCTGCGTTGAGTGTCATGTTGTCTTTCCAGTTGTCTTCAAAGAATTCGATGACGGTGTTGCGACCAGAGCCAATGGCTCCGGCGTGATAAGACTGGTAAGCACCAGAGGGGTCTGTCTCATAGAGATGGATGCCGTTGTCGTCGACGCCTCCAATCAAAAGGGCGGTGCCGAAAGGACGTGAACCACCGTACTGTGTGAAGGATTGCTTGAAGTCACAGATTTTCTTAACGAGCACCTCGATGGGGACTGTAGCGGCATAGGTGATACGGTTGATTTGGGCTTCGACACGGGCACGAGCCACGAGTTGGCGAGCGTCAGCCACGAGTCCAGAGGTTGCGATTCCAACGTGACCGTCAACCTTGAACATCTTCTCAATCGATTCCGGGATGATCAACCGACTGATGATGCGCTTGTCGCACACGAGCACAACACCGTCCTTGAATTTCAGTCCGGCAGTTGTGGTTCCACGCTTCACAGACTCACGGGCGTATTCGACTTGGAAAAGTCGTCCGTCTGGGCTGAATGTGGTAATTCCGTGGTCATATCCTCGTCCGCTTGGTTGCATAGTATTACCTCGAGTTGTTCCTTTCCTTGACACTTTATGAGCATGCGGGTGCTGTCGCTTGCTGTATCAACAAGGAAAAATCGGCCACCCCGTATGAACCCTCGCCGGTAAACAGCCTTGATGAGGGGGTAGAATCTCGCAGGTCCATGCGAGTGGCGGTTCTCAGTTCGGGAGGCAAGGACTCAGCAGCAGCATGGTGGTGGGCCATTTGCCGAGGGTGGGAAGTCAAAGCCTTGGTCACGGTTGATGTCCAGGGTGATGATTCTCCAATGTTTCAAATCACCGGCACTCATCTTGTTGAGGAACAGGCTTTGCTGGCTGGAATTGAATGGATCAACGTACCCACCGATGGAACCACGGACAACGACATGAACGATTTGGCCAAGGCCCTGTCAAATCTGGACATTGATGGTTTTGTGAGCGGTGCTCTTCGTTCAGATTATCAGAAATCTCGACTTGAGCGGATGGGCCAGCGGCTCAACCTCCACAGCTGGACGCCTTTGTGGCACCAAGATGGGAACACCCATGTGCTCGAGTTGATTAAAAACGGTTTTGAAATCATGATCACCAGCGTAAGTTGTGAAGGATTGGACGATACTTGGCTCGGCCAAACCTTAACCCTTGATTCGTTCAAACAACTGCAGAACCTCGCTCG
>QXXW01000119.1:0-7928 GCA_009887255.1 Candidatus Poseidoniales archaeon
CATCAAGGCCCCCATGAGTGAACACGCTCCCGTTCTCCCCTGCATCAACAACCTTGCCTCGAACGAGGACACCCACACCTGTGATTGGTGTGCTTCCATGCTGGATTATCGGCCCGAGGACGGATGGCATGTCCCCCTCAGCGATGAAGAGCATGAAGAAGCCATTGGCCTGTTCGGAGGGCACACGCTGCCCAGTCGCCGACGTTGGTCGCACCTCTCCAACCGATTGAGAAATTCAATGTTTGTTGACTGGGCGCGTTTGGAGGGCGGGGGGGATCCCATCGAAGCCCTTCCGTGCAGTACGGCTTCGTTCAAGACGCTGACAGAGGACAGCGCTGCGGGAAAGGAACTCACACCTGAACAGCGTCGATGGCTCAATGAGGGTATTTTGCTCAACGGGGGCCTTTGCTTGCGTTACATGGGCGACGAATGGTACCTCAACGACGTGGGTTTGGGGCACCATCTTCAATTTCAAACGGTGCTTGATGTACTCAGCAACGAAAAAACGCGTTACGGCTGGGATGTATCCAAGCTGTTGACCGGTCTGAGTGCCCTTCACGTGACACCACCAGACGAACAGGCCAACCACGCCCCGCACTTTTTGTTTCGGGGCCAGTATCATCGCCTCATCAATCCGCATCATCGCCCAATCGGCTTGATGCTAACTTGGCTGGCTCTCGACATACGTGTGCAACGCTCTCGTGACGGCGATTCGAAAGGAGCCATGAGCGCCCTGGCTTGGGCATACGACTTCAAAGCAAGTACCACGGATAACGTTCGTCAAACTCACCCTCAACGTTTGGTCGAGGAGGCCCTCTCCAACCGTCCCTCGGGGTTGTTCGAAGGCCGTGACGAGCCTTGGATGAACCTCTGGCAGGATGAGATCTCCACTAAAGAAGAGGTTGAGAATATGAATTACCCGCTGGTGATGGGCGGACGTCGGTTGAAGATGCGCGTTCGCATGTCAGGTAAATCCACCCGTTTGGTCCTGGTGCCCAACCAGCCCGATTTGTGGGCTCTGTTGCTTTCTTGGGCGTTCAGTCCTCTCATGTCTCACCCGGGTCGATTGTTGCTGGGCGTACAACACAACTGGTCTCGGCCGTACTTCAAACGTGGGGGGAGTCAGCCAGAGGTGGTTCGCTCGTTGGAGTTCTGTCATGGAATTTTGAACAGCATTGAAGGCTCGAGGGTCGCGGTTGAAAACGACAGGGTGTTGGTCGTTGGAAAACTGGGCCATGTGTACGAAGTCCGTGTTGGTGACGGCCAGCACGGCGCCCCGTACCAGATTCGACATTTGATGCACTTTCAAAACGGAGCGGGCGATGAATTGTGCATCCACAGCGGTGAACGCACGTCTTCGGTGCCCATCGGCGACACGTTGGGCTCGGTTCTGTTGTCGCTGTACAACGACACCGTTGCCGCTCGTCACATTGAGAGTTTAGCCGTCGTTCTGTTGAACACGCCTCCCCTTGGGTTCCCAGAAGAACCAAACGAGCGTTGGTGTGGAATGCTGGATAAAGACGCCGTTCGGGAGGTCAACGGCCTTCGAGACATGAGGGGAGGGTTCATGGGATTGCGCGCCCGGGGATATCGTTGGTTTCAAGGTCGACGTGGCCAATCTGTTGAGGAAGGGCTGGATGAAGAACGGGAAGCTCAGATGTTTCACGGCCTCATACGTCGGCACAACCGTGGGCGGGGCCGCCGACGTGGTCGTCGCTGGGTTGACAGGTTTCAAGCAGCGCTTGATTCGGGTGATGGGTTGCCGTACGATGACGTTGTTACGGGGTGGCGGGCTTCCGTTGAACCCTATGAGGGTCGTGTCGCTCGCGGCCGTAGGCACCGTTGGGAACGCGGGCTTCCACGCCGCCATCAAATGGACTTCCGCCGGGCGATGAGAATCGCCCACCGACACAACGGCGACATGCATCAAATCGGAGACGGTCGAGACGGTGAACGGCGATGGTGTGAAGCCTTTTCTCGCGTATGGGGTCTTCTCCTCCACCAGCCCATCGGTTCATGGGTGGATGTACCCAGAGCCAATCACGCCCCTCTGTCGTTCCAGCATGCGGAACTCCGCCTCTCCGTCAGGTCTCAACCCGAACGACGATTTGTGCATCAAATGATACGATGGTGCGGTTATGTCGTAGAGGGGGAGGTCGAAGGGTCTCTTCGTTTCCGACGTCGCGATCATCCCCAAGCCAACGCCCGAATGAAGGTGTGTGAGGCGTTGGGCAAACTTCAGAAAAAGCAGGGCGTTCGCGGTGCTCCTCCACGATGGTGGAATTACGCCGAACCCTTTGCAGCTCCCGATGAAATGAGGGCGCTTCGCTGGCCGTTTCACGAAGATCTTACGGATGTTCAGAATCAACAGAGAAGCAGGAAAAGGCTCATTCGCAACGATTTCCACATCCACCTCGACTGAACGCCACGACCATCACCAGAGCGGCGGTGGGCCATGCACCGACCCACGGCATGGATTCTTCTTCGACAACCGGATCATCTTGCGGCGGAGCCACGGGTTCGGTCGGTGTGAGTTCGTAGACGAGATGGATTTCCAAGTCATCGCCATCGTGGGCATCGGGCAAGTCAAGCGTGGCGGTGCCGTTCATGGCACCCCCAAGGTCGTGGATGCTGTGGACGACATGCGGGTAGACGGCCAAACCGTTGCTGCCGTTTTCAAAATGGGCTTCGGTTTCAACGACCCAAACCGTCACGTGGAGGTCGTAGCCTTCCAATTGGCTTTGTTCAATGTCAAGTTGCCAAGCAACGGTGCCTGAATCGAGACCTGCAGGGGTCCATGCGAAGGTTGTGCTGCCGTTGCCCAATTCAAGGTTGGTGTTGGCAAGGTTCGTGAATTCGTTCACAAGCGTGCCGTCATCAGCCACGCTACCGATTTTTTTCATCGAGCCGTTGAACACCACGGTAGGTGGTGAATCGTAACCGTACTTGTCCTTCCATCTCTGGTCCAGGACATCGGTGCCGAATGGATCCTCGGATTCACCGATGGACCGGTGAACGTGATACTGCTGCAGCAGACCATTGGCTTGCACTTCTTCAAGAGCGTGCTCAACGTCAACGCAGTTGGTGCACCACGTGGCCGTAAACACCTCCACGACCGTTTTCAGGTCTTCCAACCCGCTGGTTTGCGACGTGGTGTTGTTGGCGGCTGTCCATTGCCCTCCAAACATGACACCCTCTTCGGTTGGTTCAGCCGGCAGTGCCGAAGTTGAACCGCACATTGCGGTAAGGAGAACAAACGTAGCGCCCAGCACGTGCCATCGATTCATGACCTGCCATCGGGCCTTGGTCTTTCAACGTCGTGGCTTTAATCTTCAACTTCACCGAGGTCGTCGACATTCTCAGACACGAGACCTCTGGTCAAATCGTTCGCTGAATGCTTGGCGAACAAGGCTTGGCCTTGCGGGTAGAGCCCTTCGTTGACGGCGTTCTGCAGGTTGCGGAGGCAGCTCTTGATGCCGGCACCAGAGCGGTCACCAACAGCTCTGCCCAAGGCGGCGAGGTTCTGGTGCTCTAGGCCCAACGAAGTAAGGGCGGCCAACATCACGCTGGAACAAAGCATGGATTCAGCCATGTTGCTCGTGTAGGCATCAATAGAAGGTTCTTCAATTCGTGTGAGCATCTCCCAATACACGATGTTCAAGGCCAACATTTCCCTTTCGCTCAACCGTTCCTCAAGTGTTCCAAACAGGTTCTCGCTGTGAATCTCAAGTTTATCGGCCCGAATCCCTGCGACCACAGCCTCGAATTGAGCGGTGCGGGGCGCAGGAGAGAAACCGTTTCGGCACCGGGCTTTGTAGTGCTTTGAAATCGTTGACTTTGCGTTCTTGAATTGGGTTTGCGTGAGGCCGTTCTGATTGAGCAATTCCACCCGGTTGATGCTTGGGGCGTTGAACCATTCATGAGCAAGTTCTGCAATGGCGATGGCCATCAACAACAAGTTTTGTCGGTCACCGTCTCCTTTTACCCCAGTTCCTTTTCGGGTGATGCTCGTTTTGGGGCACTTCAGCAGTTTCCTCTCGCTGCTCCCCAGGGTTCTGCGTATGGCTTCCTGCTGAGGCGACAACTTTTGAGCGGTCGCTCGCGTAAGGAATTGAACCGTAGCTGCGAGGTTTGTACCAAACAATTCTTGCAAGGTGGCAACGAGCTGCCTGTACATCGGGTCCTTCTCGCGTTGTGTTGAGCGGTCCAATCGAGCCAAACGACGGAACATGGACCGGGTCTCTCGGCTCAGCGGTTGACCGTTGACATCCCTTCGGTCCCCAAAGGGGTTCATGGTCGTCCCGGGTCCAAGGCCGTTCATGGCGTTGACGCGTTCGCTTTGTCGTCCATCGCCCATGGTGGTGGAACTGTTGGCGTTGGCATCAACAGGGTTGTGTTCTTCAACCGAACCGCACATGTCGCAGGCCATTTCACCTCGAACATCGTCGATCGTCCAGTCGGTTTCCTTCTTGCATTCTTCACACATTTTCTTCATTTTTCTTCCTCTCCTTACATGTCGGTCAAGTGTATATAAACAATCCAACTCTTGATCGTCCCGATTTGAATCATCTGCCTCATCCCGTCCGTCGAGATGGTTGGGTGGTGACAGACTTTTACAAACATGACCAAATCTTAATTGAAGCACGCAATATATAAAACTTACCCATGAATGCTTTTTTTGAGCGAAGAAACGAGGCCACGAACGCGAGAAAACGTCGTTAAATTCTACAGCGTGCAAACATGTAGGTCAACAGTTCCATCCACTTCCTTACGCACCTTCAATTACCCTCGCCGGCGCTTTCCGTGGTGAACACCATGTCGCACCATCGGATTACGTCGGAACGGGTGCCCCCGGGCCAAGGCATGCCACCTTGGCTCTCACAGGCGTTCCTATCTGTGGACGATCCCGGTCTTTTGGTGGTTCACCCGAACGAAGCACATCGTCAACAAACCCTTCAGCGCCTCCACGACAGGGGGGGTCATCCATCACCACAATCACACACCACGATGAATCAATTGCTCCGTTTACTTCACGTCGATTTCAGATTGCCGGTGATGTTGAACGACGATGTCACGAACTTCATGGGACTCCATCGGAAATGCGAGGAAGCTGCCGAAGATTTCGCCTTCCCTCTTTTGCACACCCCTGGCGCCGGAGCATGGTCCATTCAGAAAACCAAACGCCTCGTGACCTTGTATGCCGAAGTGGCTCCGTTGCGTTCCCCGTTTTCATGGTCCTCCAACCCAGGCGTTGATGTCTTGCATCGATTGATGCTAACGTTGGAACATGAAGAGGGAGGAACGCTGCCCGCGTTGTTGCCATACCACGTGTTGAACGCTCTTAGAGAAACAGAGGAAACACCGTTCCATTTCTCCACCATCAACGGCGTGGTTCTGCTTGACATGGCCCCCGATTTTTCGGAAATTGAACAAGACATCATGATGTCCTTGTCGGTTCACTGTCCACTCCACCAATTGATCCATCCCGGTTCGTTTCGCTTGGGGTTCCACGGAGCCTACCTCGTGGACGAATCACCTTGCACCGACGATACCCTGCCAACATGGGTTCCTAACCACAAGGTGTGGGATGGTGACGGTGCTTCTTGGTCAAGTGAGGTAGGTGAGTCGCGCGACCGCATCATCACGCGGGTGGTTCTCGACGATCCCGAACACATGCTTGATGCAACGGCTCACATCGTTCATGACGTTCTTCAACACCAAGGTGGGAGTGTTTTGGTGCTCGATGGACAAGCCCATCAGCGGCAGAGGATTTGGCAACAACGCTTTGCACAGCTCGGCATCTTCTCAGGCTCCTCCAGCAAATCGGTCGAAGGTCAGCCGGTTCATTCTGCGTTGATTCACGCAGCAGGATTGGGGCTGGGAATGGACGCCTGGTCGCTTCCATCGCTTCGCACCCTCATCGCCTCCACCGCGCTCCCATGGGCATCGGACATGTTCCCTGCCCTGGAACACCCCACTCAACCGGAGTGGCGACCTTCTCCTCATCTTGGCGTCTTGACCGACATGGCGCAAAACTTCCACGTCTTGGGCGGGCCAGGGGCGATTGGTCGGTGGCTGGGGGCCCTCTCACAAGCTCAACCTTCTCTCATGGAGCGTCGACCGGATGAACGACGACGATGCTTGGAAGAAACGCAGTGGTGGTTGGCATGCATCTTGCGATCTTGGACGCCCCTCCTTCTTCCGGAAGACCGGTTTTTGGCCGACCGAATCCAGCAAGGATGCAGTTCAGGTCAACCTTTGCCGGTGCCTCAAGCGCCGTCAAACGGTTTGTCATGGTTGAGTGAAACCATTCAGCGGCTGGACTTCGAACGTCTTGGTGGGTCAGATGCCCGCTTTAATCGCGGCATGGGCGATCTCCATGACGTCATGGAAGCTTTGGTACGAATCGCCGAATCCGAGGGCACCGAAGGGTTGGTCGGTACGATGTTTATCGAGGTGTTGCGCATGGTCGGGCAATCGCTTCGAATCGCCACCGTTGAACCACAATCAACGGGTGTGCGCGTCCTCACTCCAGAAGACGCCCTTGGCTGCGAGGCCGACGCGATTGTGCTGGCTGGACTGGACGTCCAATCTTGGCCGATGAAACACGCTGTGGTGCCGTGGTTGGACCCAGCAGCCCAACTCGAATTGGGCATGTTTCACAACGATTTGCTCGTTCGTCAGGGGCGACATCATTTACGCCATGCGCTCAATGCAGGACAGTATGTTTGGGTGTTTGACACATCACCAGTTGAAGATGCAGGTCCAAGTGCGCCTTTAGCGGAATGGCTGACGGAAGTCCGACGCTCAGGGGCCATGTTGTCCATGCGCAACCCTCCTGCTTACGTCCCCACAACCCACCACCAAGGTGAAGGCAACGGTCGCTGTTGGGATTGGCGTGTTCGGGAAGAAGGCCTCGGGGCTTGGTTGTGCCCGCTACCAACCGTGCAAGAGGAGGACGAACATGGGTCTTTCATCCGCCGTACTGGACCGTTGCCTCGAAACCGAAGACAAGCCGTTGGGGTCAATCTGCAACGTCATCGAACCGGCTCCACCACGGTACTGAACCCAACTTCCATCGTCCACGCCCATGAAATGGCCTTGGTGAGCGACCGTCATCGCCGTCAGCCTGCTTCAAAACGCCTCGCAGAGGGTGTACATTTGCCGTGGAGCGGGCGAAATCGATTGGTCAGCATGGACAGCGTGAACTATTCGCTGCTGGAAACCAAGCAACTGGAAACACCGAGCGTGGGAGCGCCCGAGTGGCCCCACCTTGGTTTCCGTCCAGAACGACGGTTGGCAATCGGCGTTGACCCGAGGCCATTGCCGCCCTACGGTTCAGCACCGGACGGGCTGGCCAAGCGGATGGGCCGTTTGTCAGACGGATTCACCCGTGGGCGCTGGTCGCCTAGCCGACTCGAAAAGGTCCTCAGGTGTCCTCGTCAGGCTTGGGCCGAAACTCGGCTCGAGATCAATGAAGATGAATCGCATCCATCCGAAGACGTGGACAACCGAACCCGTGGACAGTTGGTGCACGATCTTTCCGTGGCTTTGATGGAAGCCCACGGCCTTGAAGTGAGTGAGGAGACCAATCAACCGCCGGTCCCTCTTCACGAGGGGCCTTTGGAGACGTTAACGATGGCTTGGGGGGAAACGTTGGCCTTTCTTTCGGTGCACGCCACTTGGTTGGGCCGGCCAAACGCTGTGGCGGTCCATCGCACAAAGGCTCTGTTGAACGCCACACCGGACGAGTGGGAACTTCACATGTCGGGGGGTTTCGATTTGCCCATCGGCGGGCAAGTAGGCGCCATGGTCACCGCCGATTGGAAGTTGAAAGGGGCCGCACCTCTGGTGGTTGAATGGCCTGCTCGCCGATCCGCAGGCTCGCCAATTCCCATCGATGCTGTCCGTGAGGACGGCACCAAGGG
>QXXW01000012.1:0-6721 GCA_009887255.1 Candidatus Poseidoniales archaeon
ATGCGCCATGGAAAGGGCACGCCGATCTACCGACCAAAATACATGGCCGAAGAGCAAACCCTGCGTCACCTGGAGTGAAGGGTCCTCAACACCGGTCGGGACGTTTTCCCGGACCCGCGATGACCGATGAGCCGTGGCGCAGCCACGGGCGGCGTTGCCCCATCGAATCGCTTGAGCAATTCATCGGTGGAGGCTGACCATTGCCATTGTTTCCGCCATTCCTCAATCAGCGTGGCTCGACGAGAACGGTCCGCTTCTGCCCAAGAGGGCACTTCTGCCAACAGTTCGTCAATTTTCTCTCGATGCAAGTGTTCTGGTTCGGCCTCCAAACGAAGCCACTGGGATTCTGTCAGTGGTCGTGTGGCGGGTTGCACCCATCGTGCATGACCGCTGGCTAAGGTGGTGATGTTTGGATCGGCCATGTCCGTCAAGGCGGTTAACCCAGCTCGAAGCAAGTTGTGTTCATGCTGTGGACGAGCCGGCCATACATACGTCGGCATGCCGGCACGAGCCCTGTGCAACCTGTTGAGAGCGGCCCCGTGCAATCCGACACTTCGCCCGATGGGGAGCCAAGCCGTGCTGTCTTGGAAATATTCCATGGCGCACGGGAGCATGGAACTGCCTTGTTTTAGATGGGTGGTTCTCAGCCGCTTAAACGAGGTTGTAAGGAAGGTGGGAAGTGTGAGCAGCCGTTCTATCCTTCGGCCACCGTAGGGGCGGATGTAAGGGATGAGGGCAGCCCATGGTCGGGTAGTCCCTGACCGTTTTGCAGAAGCAGGCATGTGTTTGTGGAAGGAATAGAACACCATGTTCTCATGGGGAACTTCGTGCTCTGACAACAACTCATCGGCCATTGTCATCGCTCGAGCAATGTGGTCGATGTGCGAGTTTTTGCCAAGGTAGCCACCTCCCATTGGAGCGGTTGGATGGGGGCGTTTGATCTCAACCGTTCCCATTTTTCCGTGGTTGACCCAGTGATCCTTGACCACGGGGTCGCAAAGAAACCGCTCAAAACCAAGGAAACCCACCTCTTCAAGCTCTTCAAGGGTCCATGCTTCAACCCAACGGTCACGGCCATCGAGGTGCTCTTTGGGAATCGAAACCGTCCGGTCGTGATGAATCACCAGTTGCTGGTCGTGTGTGATGCGGATGTCAAATTCGACACCGTCGAGATGCTGGATAGCATGCCGTAAACTCTCCAACGTGTTTTCTGGGGCTTGCTGCCACGAGGCTTCCGTGCCCATGACCAACAACGGTACCTCCCACTCCTCAATGTTTGCTTCTTGTTTCCCTGCTGCCGGCCTTCGTTTGTCCCAAGGCATAAATCCGCGCCGCCCTCGGTTTGATTCATGGACCCCTACAGCATCATGATGGGGATGATTGTGGTCCTGACACCCATCATCTGTTGGGTGTTCACCCGACATCAGCCTGATTTTCGGGTTTCGTGGCGCTCTTGGGCGGAAGAGATTCACAACAAGAGGTACTACCTTCACGCCATGGGTTACGTTGTCATTATCCGATGGAAATCCCTCACCGATGCCCTCAACGAACCGATGAAAACGAGAACAGGCCACTGGACAGAAGCGGTTTACGGTCTGGAAGGGGAGACCACCAAATGGATTCAAAACACCTTTCGCAACGATACTTTGACGGAATTTCTTAATTTTCACTATCTCTTCGTTTACCTGTTTCTGATTTACGTTACGACGGTCTACTTCGCCTTTGCCAAGGACCGAGACATGACCGACAAAGTAACGCTCAATTACCTGCTTATTTACGCCCTTGCGGTCCCGTATTATCTCTTCTTCAACGTCGAAGTCACCTCTTCATGGATACCCGGGATGGATGCCCTTCTGTACCACGATGGTTGGTACACGGTGTTCTACGCCCTTCACGATCCCTTGGACAATGCGGTACCAAGCTTGCACGTGGCCATCCCCTTCGGGATTTTGATGCTCAATTATCTTCACGTTAAGCAACAAGGGGGAACCCTTCGTGAATGGCGTCATTGGCCTTACCACCTGTTTGTCTTGGTGAACACGGTGCTGTTTATCTTCACCATCCTCTACCTTGGCATTCATTGGGTGGTTGACATTCCACTTGGCATGCTCATCGGCAGCATAGGTGCGCTGTTTATCCATCATCTTCAACCCCGACTTCGCAACGATTTCGGTCCGACGTTCAAAGGGGTAAGTCGAACCAAAGTACGTCGGCATATCGTGGTGGAGGGTGCCGTCATGTTGATGTTGCTAACGGCGATCTTAATGGCCGTGAACGTTCAACAAGAAAGCGTTGATGAACGCGTGTCGTTCCGTTTGGGGGAAGGCGACAGCACCCTCGAGATTCTGCAAAAAATTAGTTCTGGTGAATCGGTCACCTCCGACATCACCAACCTCAACGATGCGGGTGAGTTGGAAATCGTGTTGTTGATGGTTGAAGACAGTGTTTCTGCCATGGAGGAACGGTCCATCGACTGGGAGGTGATGACCACTCTTGGAGAGCATCATGTCGTTGCGCCGCAATCCACCCTTCGCCTGGAGGTGACTTCTCCCAACAGTTTCCATTACATTGCCATGCATTATGCTGATGACCAAGGCGGTGAGAACGTCATGGAGGTTCGTGTGATCAACGATTACGGCGACGACCAAATGGGCCAAGCCGTTCTCCTCAGTCTGCCTTCGTTGTGGATGACCGGATTCGTTGTTTATCGCTTGTACCGGCTGAAGAAGGAAGGCCGTTCCTGGATTGATTCCACGCCTTCTTATGTGTGGGCTTCTGCAGAGCAAATCAACGAAGAAGCGTGAGCCCATGACATCAGGTAACACCTCCATCGACCGACTGATGGACTCCCCTGGTGGAATGGTGCTCGCTTCGTTGCAAACCGCCGCGCAGCGGTACGCTCGGGTGTACATCGTTTTGTTTCTCTTGGCCTTCGTGACCGCTTTTCCAATGACTGGAGCGGTTGTGGAGTGGTTGATCGCCGAGGATCGCCTCCCTGCAGGGGTGGACATCATCGTGGTCTCCCCGGTTGAATTCTTGTTCCTCCAACTTCGCATGGCGGCTTCTTTTGGTATGCTGATGATCGCCGTGACGCTGGTGCTCCATCTTGCGTTGTTTGGACGGCATCATGAGGCGGTCCAAGCGAGGGTTGCCGAATTGGACCTTCAGTTGCCTCAACCAGGGCGGACGGCGGTGTTGACGTTGCTTGGCGTGACGGTGCTGTCGTTTGGTGGTCTGATGTATGCTTGGGAATGGTTGACCCCCTTGTTGCTGGCTTACTTGACGGAGGACGCACAGCAAGCAGGTTTGTCGACGGAGTGGCTGCTGTCCGGTTACGCCGGATTCATCGTGAGTTTGGTCGGCGCCTCGATGGTTGGTTTTCAAACCCCTGTGGTGACGACATTGGCCCTGCGGCTTCACATCGTGGAACGGTCGGTGTTGAAGGCCTTGCGCAGGCACATTTGGTTTTCAGCCTTCGTCTTGGGGGCGTTGCTTTCCCCGCCGGACCCGCTGTCGCTGTTTTTGGTGGCCATGCCGGTGATTGTTCTGTTCGAACTTTCGTTGGTTGTTGACGGTGTTCTTAGGGACGGACGGCAGGCAACAAGCGCTCAATGATGGCTGGCATGTGGCCGGGGAGTTGGCCATAATCCAAGCCATGGAAATCCGAACCCACCGTAATGCCGAGCCCGTTGGCTGTGGCAGCCAACATCAACTCGTACCGATACGCATCGCTGTGGCTGCGATGAACCGCTTCCACAGCGTCAACACCGCTGTTGTTAAGCACTTCAAGCAACTTCGAAACGGGTACACCGTAGTACTTGGGATGGGCCAGAGACGCCACTCCCCCTGCCTTGTGAATCTGTTGAACCGCTTGTTCAAGGTTGGGTTTCCGATGCTCAACAAATCCAGGTAAACCGTCGCCAATCCATGTTTCAAACGCCTCCTGTTTGGTGGCCACGTATCCGAGACTTGCCATCTCTTCAGCGAGGTGGGGGCGTCCAACCGACCCTGTTGCTCGTGCCATCACCCGTTCAGCATCCACCGGCATCCCGAGTTCCCCCAGTCGTTCACACATGGCCACCATGCGTGGGGTTCTTCCAGATTGGTGCGGAAGCAACCAACGCTGGAAGGCGTTGATCTTTTCGTTTGTTGCTCCGGGTTTCCAGGTTGGGAAGTACGCCAGCAAATGCCATGAATTGGACGGGCGCTCTTGCCCGTGGCGCATCAATTCCTCCTCATGAGACGGTTCGGCCACCTCACACGTGATTTCAATACCGGGTACAAAGCGAAGGCCCAATCGGGCGGCTGCATTCGCTCCTTCCTCCCATCCGTTGATGGTGTCGTGATCGGTCAGAGCCCACACCTTGACGCCCCTATTGGCCATGGTTTCAGCCACAGTAGGCACGTCGTGCTGGCCATCGCTGTGTGTGGAGTGGGAGTGCAAATCCACCGCTTGAGTCCACATGGACATGCCAATCCTCGGTGGCGTTTCAACCATTCTCAGAACAAATCGTCCAGATTGGGCAGCAATGGGATGTCCGATTCGGCTGAAGAGGGGCGATTCTCTTCGGGAGAAGGGAGGTCGGGGAGCGTGGGCAAATCAAGCTCAGCGACCGGTTGAACAGGTGATTCCGCAGTAGCTTCTTCATTTGGTTCGTCAAACAAATCGCTGATCGAAGGGAGTTCAAGCGGTGGAAGTGATGAGGCTGGCTCAGGTGCTGCCTGTTCTGTCAACCCCACGTTGGGGGATGGCTGGGGGGCCGTTTCCTTGGAATTCACAGACGACGGTAGGGGTACCAAACCCATCCCATCGGTCACAAATTCTCGTTGAGTTTCCAACCCCGGAATGGTGGTCGGGTCCACAAGGTCCTGTGCACGCTGACCGGGAAGTGGGACGGGCTGATTCACGCTGCGTTGCAAGGTTCGTCCGTCGTTGGGGTCGGCTGGAACCGCTTCTCGAACTTCCGTTCTGTAATTCAACGAACCTTGCGATGGTAGGTTCGTCGGTGCTGCAGGGGCTGCAACCGCTGCTTGTGCAGGTGTGTTGGCCACTCCAAGGGTCGCCATGGCAGAATTGACATCAGGAACGGACTGTGCGCTTTCCCCGAGGATACCCGTAATGATTGATTGAGTGGTCGGGTTGACCGTTTCCTGATGCAAAGAGCGAAACGAAACGGGTGTGAAGTCTTGGTTGGCTTCGATGGTGCGTTGCGTAAACTCGGGAACTTCCAGTTCACGCCCAGCCCAAAATCGGACCACCAACATCAGACCAACGACCGTCAAGGCCAGGTATTCTTCTTCGCTCAATCCACCCGAACCCACCAGCGTAAGGTTGAGATTGATAGCGGTAAGAATCAGAATCCCCGCAGAGAGCAACGTGGCCAAAGCCGCAATGCGAGGAGCCCTCGGGTCGTGTGCCACGGTTGCACCTCCATGTTCAGCGTTATATCCATTCGCATCAGAGGTCAACAGTTCGCTCTGCTGCCCGAACCGTGTTGCTCATGAGCATGGCGATGGTCATGGGTCCGACACCACCCGGAACAGGGCTCAGCCAGCCGGCCACCTCCCGCACAGCGGGGTCCACATCACCCACCAATCTCCATCCTCGTTCTCTCGAAGGGTCGTCCACTCTGTTGATGCCAACATCAACGACAACAGCACCGGGCTTCACCCAATCCGGTTTGACCATGTTGGGCCGACCAACGGCCGCCACAATAACATCAGCTTCTGCACACCGCTGTGCCAAATCCTCGGTTCGTGAGTGAGCAACAGTGACGGTTGCATCTGCTCCCCGGGCTGCCAACAAGAGCGCAGCTGGCATGCCCACAATTCTTGATCTTCCCAGGACAATCGCTCGCTTTCCTTTCAGTTCAATGCCTCCCCACTCGAGCATGTTCATGACGCCGTGGGGCGTGCAGGGCAGCAAACCATCGGTACGACCTTGAACGAGTCGGCCCAGGTTAACAGGATGAAATCCGTCGACATCTTTTGTTGGATGAATCAATTCAGTCAACCCTTCTTCATCCATGTGGTCCGGCAGAGGCGACTGAACCAAAATACCGTGGACATCGTTGCGTTGATTGAGGCTTTCGATGTGTGTTCGAACGTCGTTTTCTGAGATGTCTTCGGGCAATTCAATGTGAGTTGATGTCAAGCCCAGGCGCTCGCAAGTTCTGATTTTGGAGTTAACATACACGTGAGATGCGGGATCGTTGCCAACGATGACCACGGCGAGGTGCGGCGTGATTCCGTGATCTTTCAATGCCACAATGCGGTCGTGGAGAGCGACTTCAACCGAGCTTGCACAGGCCTTTCCGTCAAGTGAGCGAGCCGTCATGGACGGTCCTTATGGGCTCAAGACTTGAGCATTCGCTTGAAATTGCCCCGTTCACAAGGGTGTCTTGATCCCCATGGCACGAACCACGCACCAGCCGGCCCGTGCTTCGTAAACGGCGAAGGCGCCACCTGCGAGGGCCCCAGCAACGGCGTACCACCCAAAGGGAACGGCGATGAGGTCAATGGCCAACACGGTGGCAAGAGCGGTGGCTCCAACAATCGTTGCAATGCCTCCGGCCATCCGGGCGGCTTTTCCTTTGGCGTCAATGTTGCATTGTGGCATGCGTTGAAATTAATAGCGTGGATATATGAATGCCTGTTTGTGGAGAGGTGGAGCCAACGGAGGGACTCGAACCCCCGACCGTCTGATTACAAATCAGACGCA